>JAIPDA010000097.1 GCA_021737905.1 Rhodoferax sp. | reverse complement strand
AACGAAAAAGCCTTTGCCGCCGGTGCCGACATCAGCGTGATGGCCAAATTTGATTTTGCCGACGCCTATGGGCAGGACTTCATCACCCGCAACTGGGAGCAGATCCGCAGCGTGCGAAAACCGGTGATAGCAGCCGTCAGCGGCTTTGCGCTGGGTGGCGGCTGCGAGCTGGCCATGATGTGCGACTTCATCATCGCGGCCGACAACGCCCGCTTCGGCCAGCCCGAGATCAAGCTGGGCATCATGGCCGGTGCCGGCGGCACG
Source organism: Rhodoferax sp. (assembly GCA_021737905.1). Taxonomy (GTDB): domain Bacteria; phylum Pseudomonadota; class Gammaproteobacteria; order Burkholderiales; family Burkholderiaceae_C; genus Polaromonas. Next base: position 7,899 of record JAIPDA010000097.1, on the reverse strand, counting down.
CAGCGACTGCCGCGCGCTGTGGGCAAAGCCAAAGCCATGGACATGGCACTGACCGGCCGCATGATGGACGCGCAAGAAGCCGAACGCGCCGGCCTGGTCAGCCGCGTGGTGGCCGCCGACAAACTCATGGACGAAGCCCTGGGCGCGGCGCTGATGATTTGCGATTACGGCCAGCTCAGCGTGATGGCCACCAAAGAGGCGGTCAACCGCGCCTTTGAAAGCGGGCTGTCCGACGGCCTGATGTTCGAGCGCCGCCTGTTCCAGTCCATGTTCGCCACCAGCGACCAGAAAGAAGGCATGGACGCCTTTCTGGCGAAACGAAAGCCGGTGTTCAAGCACCGCTAAAGGCGGCTTTTGAACCCGTTATAATTTGCCTCGCTTGGTGATATAGCTCAGTTGGTTAGAGCGCAGCATTCATAATGCTGATGTCGGTGGTTCAAGTCCACCTATCACCACCAGATTTCGGTTTCAGACGGTGTCTGGAACCCTCTAAAACCCGTATGCTCACAGGCACAGCGGGTTTTTTATTTTTGCGCTGGGCTCCACTTCTTCAGCTGACCAGCATCTGTGCTGACTGCAGTCACGCCCAAACCCAGTAAGCCAGCACGCTGAGCAGCAACAGCAGCGCCAGCCAGCGGGCGTTGTGCTTGACCAAATCGGGGCCCGGGCCTGCGGTGTGGCCGGTCAGCATGGGCCGGGCCTGGTTTTTGTTGCGCAGTACGCTCAGCCCGGCGATCAGGGCCAGGTGCGCGAGCACCACCCACAAGAAGAGCTCACCGGCTGCGCCATGCAGCTCTTCCATGAGGTCGCCGCCGAAGTCCTTGTAGTTGAGATAACCGCTCAGTGTGACCGGCAACACCAGCACCAGCAGGGCGACCACGGCCAGCGCCATCAGCAGGTTTTGTCCCTGGTGCCAGTTGACCTGCAACAAGGGGCCGGCCTTGAACGAGGCCAGCCAGGCCGGTAAGCCGGCGAGCTTACGCGCCATGAGAGACAAACGTGCGTGGCGCGGACCGACCAGGCCGTAGACCAGGCGAAAACCCAACAGGCCCGCCAGCGTGTAGCCCAGCGTCACATGCAGCATGCGCAGGCTTTCGCCATCGGCAGTGATGTAGGCGCCGGCAAAGCAAAGTGCAAAGAGCCAGTGAAACATGCGGGTGGGCGCGTCCACCACGCGGCGGCTGGCTTTGGCTTTGGTTTGGGCTTTGGTTTGAGCTTTTGCGGCGGGCACGGACATGGGCGAAGCCGGCGCCTGGCCGGACAATTTGGCAGTGTTGAATGCGTTCATGGTGACTTTCTGTAACTCAAAGGGCTTGGGTAAATAGGCAGCGCCAGTGGTCAAGGCCGGCTGCGCACGCCAGCGGGCAACTTCACGGCGTCATCGTCAAAGTTGCCCTGGTCCGCGCCGGTGTGGCAGGCGGCGCAATTGGCAGCGCTTTTGACGCTGGCGTGCTTCCAGACCTGCGGGTCCAGCTTGCGGTGCTTGGAGACAAACCAGCTTGAGCGCGTGATGCGGTCTTCAGGCGGCGCTTCGGCCACGCGCTTGTAGGTTCCGGCCTCCAGTTGCAACCAGTGGCTGATCTGCTGCACCGTGGCCGCATCCAGTGAAGCGTCTGAGCCGTAGTGCTTGTCAAGCCCGCCCATGATGCGTGTCCACGACTTGGCAGGCAACAAGCCCGGCTGAAAAGCCATGTGGCAAGCGGCACATTCCTGCTTGTAAATCGGCAAGGCCGTGCGCGGCTGCACGCTGCTGTCGGCCCATGACGGCGCGAGGCACGCCGCGGCCAGCAAGGCAGCAAGAGCTGAGCGATGCAGTGATGAGAAAAGAGATTTCATGAGCTTGTCCTTGCGGTGGGTGGTGGTTCGGAATATCAGAGCTTGAGACTGAGCAGGTAAGCCATCACGTCGGCTTTTTCTGCGGCGCTGCATTCCCGGCTGAGCACGTCCTTGCAGTTGCGGCGAAACCATTTGTCAACGCGGGCGCTGTCGGTGAAGACCTGCGGGTTGAAAGCCGGTGCCAGCGGCTTGATGGCCTTGCCGGTGCTGGCGTGCTTGCCGTCAGCCGTGGGCGGGGTGCCGTGACAACTGGCGCAAGACCATTGGCCGCCCTGCTTGCTGTTGAAAAACGCCTGCCCCTGAGCAGCGCTGCCCGGCTTGCCGGCGGCAGCACTCCACTGGCTCAGTTGCTGGGCGGGTGATGTGTCGGCGGCCAGCGCTTGTGCGCCAAGAAAAGCAGCACAAGCCAGCAGCAGCGACATGGATTTGCGAAGGAAGTTCAGCATGGTGATGGGCTTTCAAGTGAAGACCGCTTGATACTGCGCCCCGCCGCCTGTACGCTGTCTGAAGCCTGTGTTCATCTGGCGTTCAGTTTGAACAGCCCACAATACAAGCATGCTCAAGCCCAACGCTGCCAAGATCTGCAAGCATTTCGCCGTGCAACGCTGGCTGTGGCTTAGCCTGCTGCCGGCCTTGCTGGCACTGCCCTTGGGCGCCATGGCCCGCAGTGAGGCTGATCAGGACCGGGCCCGGGCGGCCTTGCAGGCCGGCGAGATCCAGCCGCTGACTTTCATCCTGGCACGACTGGCGCAAACGCAGCCGGGCCAGGTGCTGGAGCTTGAACTCGAACGCAAAGACGGGCGCTGGCTCTACGAGATCAAGCTTTTAAGGCCAGGCGGCAGTTTGCTCAAACTTGAGGTTGACGCCCGCAGCGGTGACGTGCTGCGGCAAAAATCAAAAGGCAGCGATGCGCGTACTGGTCGCTGAAGACGAGCCCACTTTGTCAGCGCAGTTGTGCGCGGCCTTGACGGATGCCGGCTACGCCGTGGACGCCGCCTTGAACGGGCGCGATGCCTGCCACCAGGGCGAAACCCAAACCTATGACGCGGTGGTGCTGGACCTGGGCCTGCCCGAGCTTGACGGTATCAGCGTGCTCAAGCGCTGGCGCGGTGCGGGCCGGTCCATGCCGGTGCTGATACTCACAGCGCGCGATCAGTGGCATGAAAAAGTCGCTGGCATTGACGCCGGTGCCGACGACTACCTGACCAAGCCTTTTCATATGGAAGAATTACTGGCCCGCTTGCGCGCACTGATACGCCGCGCACAAGGGCTCGCCTCCCCTACGCTGAGCTGTGGCGAACTCACGCTGGACACGCGCAGCAGCCGCGTCAGCCTGGCCGGCATGCCTGTGAACCTGACCAGCCACGAGTACAAGGTGCTCGAGTACCTGATGCACAGACCCAATGCCGTGGTCTCTCGTACCGAATTGACAGAGCATATTTATGCGCAGGACTTTGACCGTGACTCCAACACGATTGAAGTTTTTGTCGGCCGCCTGCGCAAAAAAATGCCGCCCGGGCTGATTGAAACTGTGCGCGGCATGGGCTACCGGCTGGTGCCTCCGGTATGACGCGCGCGGGTTGGGCCAGCTCGCTGCGTTTGAGGTTGCTGGCCGCCACGGTGCTGGGGCTGAGTGTGGCCTTGCTCTTGGCCGGCTTGCTGCTGTCGGGCTTTTTCAAGCAAGAAGTTGAGCGCCAGTTTGAAGCAACGCTGCGCCAGCAGCTGAACCAGCTCACCAGCAGCCTGGAGTTCAATCCGGCCGGCGAACTGCTGCCGACGGTGCAAGCACTGCCGGACCCGCGTTGGCAACGGCCCTATTCGGGCCTTTACTGGCAAATTGACGGGCCTGGGAATGTGCAGCGCTCGCGCTCACTGTGGGACGCCACGCTGGCCCTGCCTGCCGACCCCTTGAGCGATGGCGAGGTTCATGCGCACCAGAGCGCCGGGCCGCAGGGTGCTCGCCTGCTGGTACTCGAACGCTCGGTGCATGCGCCGGACTCTCCGGCCAGCTTCTGGCGCGTGGCGGTGGCAGCGGACACGCGCTCAACCCAGGATGCCGTCAAGCGCTTTGGCAATGTTTTGATTTTTTCGCTGAGCGCTTTGCTGCTCTTGCTGGTGCTGGCTGCCTTTGCCCAGGTGTATGTGGGGCTGCGTCCGCTGCGCAGCCTGGAGCAGGCACTCAAAGATGTACGGGAAGGACGCTCCCAAGCGCTGCAAGGCCATTTCCCGCAGGAAATACAAACGCTGACCGAGGACTTTAACCGCGTGCTGGAACGCCATGCAGCAACGCTAGCGCGTGCTCGCCAGCAAGCGGGCAACCTGGCGCACGCCGTCAAAACGCCGCTGGCCGTGTTGTCCCAGGCCGTCACGCCAAGTCAAACCGGCAGCGCTGGCACCAGCTCAGCGCCAATGGCGCAACTGGCGCAACTGGTCAGTGAGCAGGTAGCTCTGGCCAACCGGCACATCGACTGGCATCTGGCGCGGGCGCGCAGCGCGGAATCTCAGCGGCTGCCGGGTCAGCGCACGCCGGTCGCCCCGGCGCTGGCCGGCTTGGTGCGCGTGATGCAGCGCGTACACGCAGCGCGCGAACTGCACATTGAGCTCGACGTTCCCGAACCAACTGACCCGGCGGACGCCGGCCTTGTGTTTGCGGGAGAAGAGCAGGACTTGCAGGAAATGCTGGGCAACTTGCTGGACAACGCCTGCAAATGGACGCGCCATAAGGTGCGCGTGCAGGCCCAAGCGCTGCCCAGCGGCAAGGCCGGCGGGCAAGTTCTGGTGCGCATTGAAGACGATGGCGCCGGCATCGACGAAAGCCTGCGCCTGCAGGTGATGTCGCGCGGCGTGCGGGCAGATGAGTCGGTGCCCGGTTCTGGCCTGGGTCTGGCCATCGTGGCCGATCTGGTGGCGCTTTACGGCGGTCAACTTGAATTGGGCCGGTCGGCGCTGGGTGGCCTGAAAGTGGAACTGCTGTTACCTTCTGCCCAGTGACATAGCCCGGCGCCAAGTTGCTGATGCCAGCTGCATTGCTGCCTTCGGTTTGCTTCTATACTGACTCATCTCCCTTCAACAGCCTCTGGACAAAACCATGAAACGCTGCATCCCCTGTTTTTTACCTCCTCACTGAAACCCTCCGCAAGCCTTGCTGCTGGCGCGCTTTGACACGGGTCTTTTGCGCTGCCGGTTTAACAGGCTTGTGCGCAGCTTTTTCCTTCTTCGCTTTCTAACTTGTTGCTTCTTGAATTCCATGCCCCAAAAAGTATTTATCAAAACCTTCGGCTGCCAGATGAACGAGTACGACTCGGACAAGATGGTCGATGTGCTGCACGCCGCCCAGGGCTACGAAAAAACCGACGTCGTTGAAGAAGCCGACTTGATTTTGTTCAACACCTGCTCGGTGCGCGAGAAGGCGCAGGAAAAAGTGTTTTCTGACCTGGGCCGCGTCAAGCACCTGGCCAAAAAAGGCGTACAAATCGGCGTGGGTGGCTGCGTGGCCAGTCAGGAGGGCGCGGCCATCATTGCGCGCGCGCCGTATGTGGACGTGGTGTTTGGCCCGCAAACCCTGCACCGCCTGCCCGAGATGCTCAACCAGCGCCGCCTGCAGGGCCGCGCGCAGGTGGACATCAGCTTTCCGGAAATCGAGAAATTTGACCATCTGCCCCCGGCCAAGGTCGAGGGCGCCTCGGCCTTTGTCAGCATCATGGAAGGCTGCTCTAAATACTGTAGCTACTGCGTGGTGCCCTACACGCGCGGCGAAGAAGTGAGTCGCCCGTTTGAAGACGTGCTGGTCGAAGTCGCCGGTCTGGCCGACCAGGGCGTGAAAGAAATCACGCTCCTGGGTCAAAACGTCAACGCCTACCGCACGCCGATGGTGGGTGCCGGCGCCGGCGGCGAGGTGGCGGACTTTGCGACGCTGCTGGAATATGTGAGCGACATTCCGGGCATTGAGCGCCTGCGCTACACCACCAGCCACCCCAACGAGTTCACGCCCAGCCTGATTGCGGCTTATGACAAGCTGCCCAAGCTGGTCAGCCACCTGCATTTACCGGTGCAGCACGGAAGCGACCGCATTTTGATGGCCATGAAACGCGGCTATACCGCCATGGAATACAAGAGCACGGTGCGCAAGCTGCGTGCCATTCGCCCCGACATGGCCATGAGCAGCGACTTCATCGTCGGCTTTCCCGGCGAGACTGAAGACGACTTTGGCAAGATGATGAAGCTGATCGACGACATTGGCTTTGACAACTCGTTTAGCTTTATCTTCAGCCCGCGTCCGGGCACACCGGCGGCCAATTTGCAGGACGACACGCCGCATGAGGTCAAGCTGCGTCGTCTGCAGCATCTGCAAGGCGTGATCAACGCCAACATCACCCGCATCAGTGAAAGCCGGCTGGGCACCGTGCAGCGCATTTTGGTGGAAGGCGCGTCCAAACGCGACGCCACCGAGCTGATGGGCCGCACCGAGTGCAACCGCGTGGTCAACTTTGCCGGCAACCCGCGTTTGGCGGGGCAGTTGGTGGATGTGAAGATCACCGAGACGCGAAGTTATTCGCTGCGCGGTGAAGTGCTGACTGCGGATTAAAAAGGCATTTTCGGCATGCCTTTCATGCCACCCATGCGCTTCATCATTTTCATCATGCCGCTGCCCTTCATTTTTTTCATCATGCCCTGCATCTGTTCAAACTCATTGAGCAGGCGGTTCACTTCCTGAACGTGTACACCGGCGCCGGCGGCGATGCGGCGTTTGCGGGTGGCCTTGATCAAATCGGGCTTGCGTCGCTCCAGCGGCGTCATGCTCTGGATGATGCCTTCCTTGCGCTTGATGTCTTTTTCAGCCTTGTTCATGTCCATCTGACCGGCCTTGGCCGCCATCTGCGCGGGCAGCTTGTCCATCAGGCTGGACAGGCCGCCCATGTTTTTCATCTGCTGCAACTGCGCCAGAAAATCTTCGAGGTCAAAACCGCTGCCGCTTTTCATTTTGGCGGCCAGCTTTTGCGCCGCCGCCACGTCCACCCCGGCAGTCACCTGTTCGACCAGCGCCAGGATGTCGCCCATGCCCAGAATCCGGCCGGCGTGGCGCTCGGCGTCAAACACCTCCAGCCCGTCAAGCTTTTCGCTGGTGCCTGAGAACTTGATAGGCGCGCCGGTGATCTGGCGCACCGACAGCGCCGCGCCGCCGCGTGAGTCGCCATCGGTCTTGGTCAAGATGATGCCGGTCAGCGGCAGCGCATCTTTAAAGGCCTTGGCCGTGTTGACCGCATCCTGGCCCTGCATGGCGTCCACCACAAAGAGCGTCTCGACCGGCTTGAGCACCGCGTGCAGTTCCTTGATCTCGGCCATCAGCGCTTCGTCAATCGCCAGGCGACCGGCAGTGTCCACCAGCAACACATCAAAAAAGTGTCGTTTGGCGTAATCGAGCGCGGCGCGGGCAATCTCCACCGGTTTTTGATCAGGGCTGCTGGGGAACCATTCGGCGCCGGCCTGAGCGGTGACGGTCTTGAGCTGCTCAATGGCAGCGGGGCGGTAAACGTCGCCGGAGACCGTCAGCACTTTTTTCTTGCGCTTGTCTATCAGGTGCTTGGCCAGCTTGGCGGTGGTCGTGGTTTTGCCCGCGCCCTGCAAGCCGGCCATCAAAATCACGGCGGGCGGCTGGGCCGCCAGATTGATATCGCTCACGCCCTCGCCCATGGTGGCGGCCAGTTCGCGATTGACGATGCCCACCAACGCCTGTCCCGGCGAGAGTGAACCCATGACTTCCTGGCCCAGCGCTTTTTCTTTGACGCGGGCAATGAAGTCGCGCACCACCGGCAAGGCCACGTCGGCCTCGAGCAAAGCCATGCGCACTTCGCGCAGCATGTCTTGCACATTCGACTCAGTGATGCGGGCCTGGCCACGCATTTCTTTCACGAGCCGGGAGAGTTTGTCGGTAAGGGCTGAGGCCATGGGGTGGCTCCACGCATGGAGCAAAAGTTGTTTGAAACTAGCAGCTCGGGATAAACTGTGCAAATGATTTTAGCTTTCAGCGCAACGTTCGGCCTGGCCACGGCAATCGCCGCCGCA
>JAIPDA010000096.1 GCA_021737905.1 Rhodoferax sp. | reverse complement strand
GGCGCCGGCCCTGAGCGCAGCAACCATCACCCCGCCGGCGCCCCCAGCGCTGCCAGCGCCACCAGCGCCACCAGTGCCCCCATCGCCCCCAGCGCTGCCCGCAGGCCCCACTTTGCCCCCGAGTACCGCCTTGCAGGCTGTGACTGACTTAGCGCAGCCCGTCGCCCCGATTGAGGCGCCGATTGAGTTATGGGACAGGATGCGCCGCGGTTTTCGCATGCCCGATCTCGACGGCAAACTGGTCACTGAGCGCGAGCAGTGGTATGCCAGCCGTCCCGACTACATCCAGCGCATGACGGAGCGCTCAAAGAAATACCTGTTCCATATTGTTGAAGAGCTTGAAAAGCGCAACATGCCCGCCGAATTGGCTCTGCTGCCCTTCATCGAAAGCGCATTCAACCCGCAAGCCGTCTCCAGCGCCAAGGCCGCCGGCATGTGGCAGTTCATGCCGCGTACAGGCACTTATTTCGAACTCAAACAAAACGCTTTTCGCGATGACAGGCGTGACGTACTGGCGTCGACCCGGGCTGCGCTGGACTACCTGCAAAAGCTGCACGGCATGTTTGGCGACTGGCATCTGGCGCTGGCCGCTTACAACTGGGGCGAAGGCAATGTGGGTCGCGCGATTGCGCGCAACAAACGTGCAGGTCTGGGCACGAGCTACCTTGACCTGACCATGCCGGCGGAAACGCGTCTTTACGTGCCCAAACTGCAAGCGGTTAAAAACATTGTGGCCAGACCGGAGGCTTTTCAAGCCGAATTGCCCTTGATCGAAAACCATCCTTACTTTCAAGAGGTCAGGCTGACACGCGACATCGATGTCACGCTGGCCGCCAAGCTCGCAGACGTGCAGCTGGAAGATTTCAAAGCCCTGAACCCGGCCGCCAACCGCCCTGTGATTTTGGCGGCAGGCACGCCGCAGATCCTGCTGCCCTGGGACAACGCCAAAGTCTTTGTGCGTAACTTCGAGGCCTACACGCTGGGCCAGTACGCCAGTTGGACCACCTGGAGCGTGCCCAAAACCATGTCCTCTGCAGAGGCTGCGCGCCAAACCGGCATGAACGAGAACGAATTACGCAGCGTCAACAACATTCCCTCGCGCATGCTCATCAAGGCGGGCTCGACGCTGTTGGTGCCACGCTCGGCCAAAGTCGACAAAGACGTGGCCAGTCATGTGGCCGAAAACGGCCACATGAGTTTGTCGCCAGAAAAAGTGAGTCGACGCTCGACCGTCAAAGCGCGTCAAGGTGACACTGTTGCCAGCTTGGCCCGACGTTACCGGGTCAGCGCCATGGATGTGGCCGGCTGGAACAATGTCACCGCCAGCAGCGCACTCCAACCGGGTCAGTCTGTGGTGATTTACCAGTCCGTGAAAGTGGCCGGTAGCAAGACTGCAGGCAAGGGTAAAAATGGCGTGAAAAACAAAAACCGCTCCCAAGCCGGCAAAAAAACCAACGCCCCCAAGGTGGCGGCCATCAAGCCTTAAAGCGCCCCTTGGCGCGGCGGGCAAATTCGTTGCTGTAGGTGCGGGACAGGTCGATTTTGTTCCCCTGAATGGACGGGTTAAAACTCAGCAGCGCGAGCAAAGCGGTGCGGGCAGCATCTTCAGGCATCAGACCATCTGGCGAGATCGACTCCCGCAACTGCTCAAAACACGCCAGGTACAAAGCGCGGTCGCCCAGCAAATAAGCGTCAGGCACCGTCTTGATGATGTCGCCCGGGCCTGCCGTCTGCAACCACTTCAAAGCGTGCACGATGGCATTGGTCAGGGCCTGGCAGGTGTTGGGATTTTTCTGAATGAACTCACTGGGTGCAAAAAGGCTGGCCGAGGGCATGGCACCGCCAAACACCTCTCTGGCGCCCTTGAGCGTGCGCGTGTCTGCAATGATTTTGATATCGCCTTTTTGCTCGAGCATGGTCATCGCGGGGTCGGCATAGCTGATGGCGTCAATTTGGCCGGAGCGTAAGGCACCCGATGCCGAGGCCGAGTTGGAAAACTCAAACAGATTGACCTCACTGGTCGTCAACCTGGCACGGGCCAGAACCGAATTGACCACCATGTAAGAAGCTGCCTCGGTTGGCGAGATGCCGATTTTTTTACCTTTGAGATCAACAGGCGTTTTGTAGGCAGGCATGCTGCGCGTTGAAACCCCCAAAGCGATTTGTGGCGTACGGGCCTGCACCACAAAGGCCTGAAACCACTGATTTTTAGCTTGCAGACCCAGCACTTGTTCAAAGGTACTGGCACACACATGGGCGGCGCCGCTGCTCACCGCCTGGGTAGCGCGCAGGCTGGTCTGCACATCGCTGATGTCGAGCTCCAAGCCTTCGGCCCTGAAGTAACCCAATTGCTCAGCAATGGTCAGCGGCAGGTGATGCAAAGCCGACTTGCCGCCGACCGCCAGCACCAGTCGGGTTTTCTCGGGTCTGGTCTGCGCCTTCAAGCCAGGCACAGCCAGGCCAGCGGCGGCCAGTAAACCGGCTTGGCCGAATTCTCGACGGGAGAGCCTCGAGGTTTTCGGGGCAGGCAAATTTTTTGAGCACATGCGAATTGAGCTCAAGCATAGACAGGCCAGAAAAAACCCGCATCAGGAACATCCCGTGCGGGTTTTCACTCAAGCCCTGCCGGGCAGTTGACTGCAGGAGACTGGCTCAGGCAAGCCCGGCGAACAGGAGGCCGATGTTTGCCAGCAGGGCCAACACCCAAACCAAACTCCGCAAATTAGCCAAATTCTTGACATAGGCCGCCACATACACGATGCGCAGACCCACGAAAACCAGGGCCAGCGCATCAATGCGCCACTGCGGCGCTTGCAATAAATGGGCAATGATGACCGCCGCAAAAAAGAAGGGCAGCGCCTCGAAGGTATTGGCTTGGGCGTTATTGGCACGCGCGCGCCAATCGGTTTGGTTTGACAGCCACTGGCGCGGGTTGTCATTGTCGTAACCACCGTCTTTGCGCGGCTTTCCCATCATGCCGGACTTGGCCAAGCCAGCACACACCACGGGCAAGAGAGCCATCACCAAGACGCAACCCAAAGAAATCGTGAACCCTGTCGTCATGTCAATATTCCTTCATTTCTGTCTATTTAAGCAGTATTAAAACCATCGTCATAGCGCCCCGGCAAGTGGCGCTTAACGCCGATCAACCAGGGCATGGGCAATGGTGCCCAGGTCAACATACTCCAGCTCGCTGCCCACCGGCACACCACGCGCCAGCCGGGTGACCTGTATGCCACGACTTTTGAGGGCCTGCGAAATCACATGCGCCGTGGCCTCGCCTTCGGCCGTGAAGTTGGTGGCCAGAATCACCTCTTTGACTTCGCACTGCCCGGCAGGCAGGTGTTCACCTTGCGCATCGCGCGGCAACACGCGGTCAAACAGGGTTTGCAGTCCGATGTCATGCGGCCCCACGCCATCGAGCGGGCTGAGCTTGCCCATCAAGACGTAATACAAACCCTGGTACGCCAGCGTGCGCTCGAGCGCGGCTTGGTCGGCCGGGGTTTCCACCACGCACAGTTTGCTGCGGTCGCGTTGCGGGTTTTGGCAGGTGTTGCAAATGTCCTGCTCTGTCAGGGTGTTGCACAGCGCGCAGTGCTTGACGCTGAGAACGGCATGCTCAATGGCCTTGGCAATTTGCATCGCACCGGGCTTGTCGTTTTGCAGCAGGTGAAAAGCCATGCGGGCGGCCGACTTGACGCCCACACCGGGCAAACGGCGCAGCGCCTCGGTCAGACCTTCCAGGGCATTTGAATCGGCCATCAGGGCATACCCGGCTCAGCGCGCTGGGGCGATGGCATCAAAAAGGCAGCTTCATACCACCGGGCAGGCCGGGCATGCCGGCGGTGATCTTGCCGAGTTTTTCCTGGCTCAGATCCTCGGCCTTGCGCACGGCGGCATTGAATGCGGCCGCCACCAGGTCTTCGAGCATGTCCTTGTCTTCGGCCACCAGCAAGCCAGGGTCTATCTCAATGCGCTTGACGTCGTGCTTGCAGGTCATGGTGACCTTGACCAGGCCGGCTCCTGCATCGGCTGTGACCTCAATGAAAGCCAGCTCGTCCTGTGCCTTTTTCAGATTGTCTTGCATGGCTTGCGCCTGCTTCATGAGGCCTGCGAGTTGTCCCTTGTTGAACATGTCTGGTTTCCTTTAAATCGATGCTGGGAAAAGAAGCGTCATCATATCGGCTTGGCCTGCGCAGTCACTGGGGCGGCAGCTTGCATGCGCACACTGCCGGGCACGATGCGTGCACCCCAGTTGCGCACCATGTCTTGCACCAAGGGGTCTTGGTCTATCAGCTGCTCGGCCTGCTGCTGGCGCTCTGCCATGAGGGCAGCGTGACGTCGTGCCGGCGTGTCTGTTGCAGGGCCGATCTCGACTTGCAAACGCTCTGCATGTTGTTGGTTGGGCAAGGACGGCAGGCTTTGCAAGGCCAGCAACAGGGCCTGACAAGCCTCGCCTTGGTTGAGCGACGGACTCTCGACCCGCAAGCGCCATGTGCCGCTGTCTTGCGACTGCAACTCCGACTGCAGCGCCAGTTCACGCACCAAACCAGTCACAAGCTCGGCTGCCACCAGGGACTGGACGCACTCCGCCCACAAGTGCCCCAAGGCCGTGGCTTGTACAGGCAAAACAAGCGCAGGGGCCGGCACAGGGGCCGGCGCAGGCGACTCAGGCTTTTTTAGGGGCTCGGCGGCACCCCCCGCAGGTGCAGTGTGCAAAACAGGCGCAGCGCTGGCCACGGGCAAGGTGGCGGCGCCAGGGCGCTTGAAAGGCAGCAAGCGCAGCAGCACCATGGTCAGCGCAGCGTACTCGTCCGGCGCCAGGCCCAACTCGCCGCGGCCGTGCAGGCACAGGCTGTAAAGCAGTTGGGTTTCATCTGCCGGCAGCCCCTGGGCCAGGCGCGCCGTTTCGGCAATGTCCGGGTCGCTGGCATCGTCTGCGGCAGCGGCTTCGGGCACGGCCTGCAGCACCGCCATGCGCTGCAAGACCGAAGTCATTTCTTCCAGGGTCGAGGCAGCGCTGAATCCGTTGAGGCGCAACACTTCACAGAGTTCAATAATGCCCTTGCCATCGCCCCTAGCCAGCGCATCCAGCAGCTGGTACACATAGCTGCGGTCTACGCTGCCCAGCATCTGCCGCACACCGGTTTCTACCAGCGAGCCAGATCCGAAGGCAATCGCCTGATCTGTGAGGGACAGCGCGTCGCGCATAGAACCGCGCGCCGCACGGGCCAGCAGGCGCAGCGCCTGCGGCTCGGCCGGCACGCTCTCGGCGGCCAGCACCTGCACCAAGTGCTCCAAAATAGTTTCAGGCGCCATCGGCCGCAAATTGAATTGCAGGCAACGCGAGAGCACCGTCGCGGGGACCTTCTGGGGGTCGGTGGTGGCCAGCACAAACTTCAGGTAAGCGGGCGGCTCTTCCAGCGTCTTGAGCATGGCGTTGAACGCCGTGTTCGTGAGCATGTGAACCTCGTCGATCATGAACACCTTGAAGCGCCCGATCACGGGTTTGTAAACCGCTTGCTCGAGCAACTGTGCAATCTCGTCCACACCCCGGTTGGAAGCAGCGTCGAGCTCGGTGTAGTCGACAAAACGGCCGCTGTCGATGTCCATGCAAGCCTGGCAAACGCCGCAAGGCGTGGCCGTGATGTCACCCTGCCCGTCGGGACCGGTGCAGTTGAGTGACTTGGCCAAAATACGCGATACCGTGGTCTTGCCAACCCCGCGCGTGCCGGTGAACAAATAGGCGTGGTGCAAGCGCTGCGTGCCCAGCGCATTGCTCAGTGCCTGGACCACATGCGACTGCCCGACCAACTCCGAAAAATTCTTGGGGCGGTATTTGCGGGCAAGTACAAGGTAGGACATGGTCCCATTCTAGAGTGCAGCCTGGAATCCGCTTCTCAGGACCCGGGCTATGCACATAGCAAGGCGGCGTCCACTACAATCATCTTCGACGGGCCTTCCCGCATGGTGAAGCGGCCAACCGGGTCAGGTGGGGAACCAAGCAGCCCTAACTGTGGAGCCAGTGCCGGGGCGAGGCTCGTCACCTTTTTCTTCACAGCCCTTTAGACTTTCACCGAGAACTGCGCTCAGTGACCCAGCGGCTGACGCAACAGCTCTTCAATGGCCGCGGTCGAATTCTCGGCGTGCTGGGCGATTTGCGCGCTCATCAAGGCCAGCGAAGCCAGCGGGTAGGTGCCGCTGATGATGTTCTTGTAAGCGATCTCTGCGCCAAGCGCGTCCTGACCCAAGCCATCGACAGCAGCAGAAATACAATCTTCAATGCTGGCCAGACCGGCGTCAGCATAAAGGTCTTCGCCTTCGTGGCTCACGCGGTAGTCAAAGCGGCCGGTTTCAAACTGGTCAATGTGAAATCGAACGATCATGGTGGAGCTTTCTTTCGGTTGAAATGAATGCAATGGAAAAATCAGGCGGCTGACCACAAGCCGAGATGGCGCAACACGCCCTGTCCGGCCCGTCGGCCGCTGGCCATGCAAGCGGTCATGAGGTAGCCGCCTGTGGGCGCTTCCCAGTCGAGCATTTCACCGGCACAAAAAACGGCTTGTGCCGTCGCAAGGCCCTGAACTTGCAGGTCTGCCGACAGGTCTGAAAAGCGCACACCACCGGCGCTGCTGATGGCTTCTTCCAATGGCCGGGCGCGCACCAGCGTGACCGGCAAGGCCTTGATGGCCACAGCCAAACTGGCAGCGTCGGCCATGACGCTTTTGTCGAGCAACTCATGCAAGATGGCGGCCTTGATGCCGTCCAGGCCCAGCCGGCTTTTGAGGTGGCTGGACAAAGAGCGTGAGCCGCGTGGATGGCTGACATCGGCCAAAACCTGGGCAGCCGATTTATCGGGCAACAGGTCCAGCCTGAGCGTTGCGCTGCCACTGCGTGAAATTTCTTCGCGCAGCCAACTTGAAGCGGCGTAAATCAGGCTGCCTTCTAAGCCGGTCTCGGTGGCTACAAATTCGCCACGTCGCGTGAATTCGTGTCCCAGCGAATCGGTGAAGGCGATGGCCACCGACTTGAAGGGTTGGCCGGCAAAACGGTTGCTGAAGTGCCTTGACCAAGCGGCCACATCAAAGCCGCAATTGGACGGCCGCAAGGGCGCCACCGACACGCCTTGCTGCTGCAGCCATGGCACCCAGGCACCGTCTGAGCCCAGGCGCGACCAGCTGCCGCCACCCAAAGCGAGCACAACGGCGTCGGCCTGCAAATCCAACTCACCGCCCGGGCTTGCAAAACGCAGCGCACCGCTGTCAGACCAGCCGTTCCAGCGGTGGCGCATCGAGAATTGCACACCGGCTGCACGCAAACGATGCAACCAGTGGCGCAGCAAGGGCGCGGCCTTCATGTCTTTGGGGAACACCCGCCCGGAACTGCCCACAAAAGTTTCGATACCCAAGTCATGGGTCCATTGACGCAGTTCGTCAGCACCAAAAGCGCTGAGCATGGGCGCCAGCGCGCCGGCGGCTTCGGCGTAGCGGGTGTTGAAGCTGGCGGCAGGTTCAGCGTGGGTCAGGTTGAGTCCGCCTTTGCCGGCCAACAAAAACTTGCGGCCTACCGACGGCATGGCATCAAAGACATGCACGCTCAGGGCAGACCCGGCCTTTGACAAGACCTCAGCAGCCATGAGGCCGGCCGGACCGCCACCGATGACCGCGACGCGGGGGACAGGCGCCGTTGCAGCGCCGGCCGAAGTTCCAGACATAGGGAAGTGGCTCACGAAAAAGTCCGAAAAAGCGTGCGAGGCCGACCCAGGGTGCAGCGCCGGCAGCAAAGCTTAATTATTGCAGGCCGGCAATTTCAAACCACAGCAATCAGCCGACCCTGGGCCGTGAGAAATGCAGCCTTCACAGTTTGCCCGGGGTAAACCGCCAGCAGCGCATCGCGGTAGAGCTGCATTTGCTGGCGCAACTCAGGCAGGTCTTGGGGCGCGGCATTGGACTTGTAGTCCAGCACCCACCAGTGGCCTTCATGCCCGGCATCGCAACGTCGCACCAGGCGGTCAAGCCGCATGCTTTGCCCCAGGTAAGCCAGCTCGACCTCATTGCCCTGCCAATCAAGCACCGCGGGGTTCCAGGCCCAAGCGCCCTCGCCGGCCAAAATGCGCTGCGCGCCGCTCAATGCGGTTTGCGCTTGAGCAGCGTCGAGCCGGAACTCGCGCGTGACGGCCTGCACATGCAGCGCGGACAAGGAACCCCACTCCAGCAAGCGGTGCATGGCCTGACCGGTGCGCGACGCAGCAGAGTCTGCTGCAGGCC
>JAIPDA010000095.1 GCA_021737905.1 Rhodoferax sp. | reverse complement strand
GCTTGCGTTGGGCCTGCATCTTTCAACTCTGCAGAGGTACGTGCGCCAGGGGCCAGGGGTTGACCGCGGCCAGCGGCTCCCAGCGGCGGGCCAGCGGTGCACCTTCGTTGTGCCAGGCGCCGTGCCGCAAGGTGTCTTCCAGTGTGCGCACATGGTCCATGTGGCCGCCCAGGCGCAGGTAATCGGCCAGTTTCATGCTGAACTCGATCGGTGCCACGATGGCCGGTGTGGGTACCGTGCCAAAGCTGTTGTCGGGCATGCGCGTGACGTCCACCATGTAGGTGATGCCGCCGCCCGGCCAGACATAGACCGGCGCGCCACCGCTGGTGACATTGACCAGCGCCTGCTTGATGGCCCGGGTCAGCAAGACCGGGTTGTCGGTGACGCCGGCACGCAAGCTGCCACCGGCACCGCCCAGAAAGAGCACGGTCGTCATCGATGGCTCGCAGTTTTCACCGATGCGCTCAACGATGCTGCGAACCTCCGGCGGCATGGCCTGCTCAATGGGGTTCAGCGCCTCGTCCAGCACGTACCAGCCGGCGTGCTCGCCGGTGGTGGACACCATGAGCAGGCGCAAGCCGGGCCAGGCCACAGCCGGGTTCCAACCCTCGATGATGGACAGTGGATCAGCGATGTCTGTGCCGCCCCAGCCGGTGCCCGGGTTGGCCACCTGAAAGTAGCGCCCCGGCGTTGACTTGCGCCCGCTCATGCGGATGCCGGAGGCCCGCATGTCCAGGCAGCGGCCCGCCTGGTGCTCGGTCAACACGCCGGTGATGTGATCGTCCACCACCACCACCTCGTCCACTTTGCCTTCAAATTGCATGGCAAAAATACCCACGGTGGCCGAGCCGCAGCCCACGCGCATGCGAGCCTCTTCGACGCCGTTGACGACAGGCGCTTTGCCGGCCTGGATCAGGATTTGAGCGCCGCCGTCAATCGTCAGCTCCACCGCTTTTTTGTTGCCCAGCGCAGCCATCATTTCAACGGTGATGCGGCCTTCTTTTTTGCTGCCGCCGGTCAGGTGATGCACGCCGCCCAGCGACAGCATTTGCGAGCCGTATTCGGCTGTCGTGACATGGCCGACCACCTCGCCCTTGCAACGGATATTGGCTTGTTCGGGGCCGAGAAAGCGGTCGGTGTCGATCTTCACTTTCAAACTGCAGTAGCTGAAAATGCCTTCGGTCACCACCGTGACCATGTCCACTCCGCCCGCCTGCGAGGACACAATAAAGGGCGCTGGTTTGTAGTCGGGGTAGGTGGTGGACGAGCCGACGCCGGTGATGAAAACCTCGTTGCGCAGCATCAGATCATCAGGCCAGCCGGCCTCTGCCGCGTGGCCTACTGAGGCCGTGTTGTCAGCGGCAGCGCGCGGCGCAAAGGGCACCAGCATGGCGTCCGGCGTACTCAGGGATCGGTGCAACAAAATCACCGGGTCTACGCGCACCAGTGTGCCGGCCTGGTTGGCATAACGGTCACAGGCTCCGCTCCGGCCTTCGGAAATTTGACACAGCACCGGGCAAGCGTTGCAGGCAATTTTCGGCGTGCCGGCACGCTCGGCGCGGCCTTCGGCCGGGTCCGGTGCCGGGTTGTCCATGCCTGGTAGCCCGTCGGTTTTTGTATGCTCGGTCATCTTGACTGCCTCGTCCTGTCAGCACCGGGGCTGTTCAGGCTGTGAATAATTTTTATGTTGCAAATACTACACTTGAATGTTGCGGATGCTACATTTACAATGCAATGTAGCGCATCCACCCTGTCTGTGCAAGCCTGATTTACCCGAGCATTCACAAGCCATCGCCCGGTGCATGGACAATATCCCTAATTGACTTAACCTGAACACCATGAGCGCATTCAACGAAGAGCAAGTCCTGTCCGTGCACCATTGGACCGACACGCTGTTTTCTTTCACCACGACCCGCGATCCTTCTCTGCGTTTTAGCAATGGCCACTTCACCATGATCGGGCTGCGCGTCAACGACAAGCCCTTGCTGCGAGCCTACAGCATCGTCAGCCCGAACCACGATGAGCACCTGGAGTTTCTGAGCATCAAAGTGCCCGACGGCCCGCTGACCTCGCGCTTGCAGCATATTCAGGTGGGCGATCAATTGATCGTCGGCCGCAAGCCCACGGGCACGCTGGTCATTGACTACCTGCTGCCCGGCAAGCGGCTTTACATGCTGGCCACCGGCACCGGACTGGCGCCTTTCATGAGCATCATCCGTGACCCGGCCACCTACGAGCAGTTCGAGCAAGTTGTGCTGGTGCACGGCGTGCGGCAGGTCAATGAGCTGGCCTATCACGACTACATCACCAAAGACTTGCCGGCGCACGAATTTTTAGGCGAAATGGTGGCCGCCCAGTTGCTTTACTACCCGACCGTCACGCGCGAGGCTTATGCCAACACGGGCCGCGTCACCGACTTGCTGGAAAGTGGCAAACTGACCGCCGACATGAAGCTGCCGGCGCTCAATCCGGCCGAAGACCGGGTGATGATTTGCGGCAGCCCCGGCATGCTCAAAGACCTCAAGCAAATGCTGGAGACACGCGGTTTCAACGAGGGCAACACCTCCAAGCCCGGTGACTTTGTCATTGAACGCGCGTTTGCCGAGCAATAAAGACCGGCTGACCGCTTTTCTACCGCTTGCTAACATCACCACCCTGCCCATGGCCACTCTTTCACGTCAACCCGCCGCCAGCGCCACTGCACGCGTGAGTGACAAAAAGTCTGCGGCCAGGCGCCCCGGCACGCGTGAGCAGTCGGCACAGACCACGCGCGACAACATTCTGCGGGCGGCTACCAAGGTGTTTGCACGTTACGGCTATGAGGGCGGCAGCGTCGAGAAAATCTCGCAGGCAGCCAAGTCCGTGGACCGGATGATCTATTACTACTTCGGCAGCAAGGAAGGCTTGTTCATTGAGGTGCTGGAAGACATGTACCGGCGCATGAACGATGCCGAGCTGGCACTGGTGCTGGACCCCGAGCAGCCTGTGGCCTCGCTCAAAGGCGTGATTGACTTCGTGGTGTCGTACTACAGCAAGAACCCCGAATTCATCACCCTGCTCAACACCGAGAACCTGCACCGCGGCAAACACATCTCCAAGTCCAAGCGGGCCCGGGACTACTCCTCGCCGGCCATCGCCATCATCCGGCTGTTGCTTGAAAGTGGTGCGCGCCAGGGCGTTTTCCGCTCCGGCATGGTGGCGCGCGATGTCTACCTGTTGATCGCTGCCACTGCGTACTTTTATAACTCCAACCGCCACACGCTCTCGGCCTTTCTGGGCGAAGATCTCAAAGCCCCCGAGGCCATTGCGCACTGGCGCGACTTCATCATCACCACGGTGCTGCGCACTGTGATGATCAAGCCGCCCTGACAGCGGCCTCTTTTCACCCACTTCCCAAGGACACCCCATGGCTGAAGCAGTTGCAGACGGAAAATCCGGCAAAGTCGTCATCACCAACATCGGCTTGCTGCTGTCCGGTGACATCGACAGGCCCATTCTCGATGCCGACACCATCGTGGTGCAGGATGGCTTGATCGTTGCCGTGGGCAAGGCCAAGGACTGCGACACGGCGCATGCGCGCACCGTCATTAACGTGCACCAGACCTGCGTGGCACCCGGCCTGATTGACAGCCATGTGCACCCGGTGTTTGGCGACTGGACGCCGCGCCAGAACCAGCTCGGCTGGATCGACTCCACCATGAACGGCGGCGTCACTACCATGATCTCTGCCGGCGAGGTGCACCTGCCCGGCCGTCCCAAGGACATCGTCGGTCTGAAGGCGCTGGCCATCACGGCGCAGCGCGCCTTTGACAACTTCCGCCCGGGCGGCGTCAAGGTGCTGGCCGGCGCGCCCATCATTGAAAAAGGCATGGTCGAGCAGGACTTCAAGGAACTCGCCCAAGCCGGTGTCAAGCTGCTGGGCGAGGTCGGTCTGGGCTCGGTCAAGGCCGGCTACGAGGCCAAGGAGATGGTGGCCTGGGCGCGCAAGTACGGCATCCAAAGCACCATCCACACCGGCGGCCCGTCGATTCCCGGCTCGGGCCTGATTGACAAGGATGTGGTCTTGGAAGCCGACGCCGACATCATCGGCCACATCAACGGCGGCCACACCTCGTTGTCAGAGCAGCATGTTTGCGAGTTGTGCGAGAAGTCCACTCGCGCTATTGAGATCGTGCACAACGGCAACGAGAAAGTGGCCATCGCTGCGGCCCAGGCCGCGCTGCAACTCAAATGTCCGCACCGCGTGATTCTGGGCACCGACGGCCCGGCCGGCTCTGGCGTGCAACCGCTGGGCATGCTGCGCATGGTGGCGCTGCTGTCGAGCCTGGGCAACATTCCGGCCGAACTGACATTTTGTTTTGCCACCGGTAACACGGCGCGTTTGCGCGGGCTCAATTGCGGCTTGATCGAAGTCGGCCGCGATGCCGACTTCGTCTTCATGGACCGGGCCCAACACACCGCCGGGCGCGACCTGCTCGACAGCGTGCAACGTGGCGACATTCCGGGCATCGGCATGGTCATGATTGACGGTCTGGTGCGCTGCGGCCGCAGCCGCAACACGCCGCCGGCCACCCAAATACCCAGCGTCACCACGCACGCCTGAGGCGGCTTCAGGGCATTTTGTCGTCGATGGGCGGGGCGCTGGCCTCGCGCGGTGCCACTGTGCCCAACCTGGCCTTCAGCGATTGCGGCTGGCCGCTCAGCAGGGCGGCGTAGCTGGTGGTGTTGGACAGCACTTTTTTCACATAGTCACGGGTTTCGTGAAAGGGCACGTTTTCGGCCCAGATCGCCGCTTCGAGCGGCGGGCCGTTGCGCCAGTTGCGCGGGCGGCTGGGGCCGGCGTTGTAGGCGGCCGCCGCCATGGCCATGGAGCCACCAAAGTCATCGAGCGCACGCTTGAGGTAGGCCGTGCCGATGTTGATGTTGGTGTCGCGGTCATTGAGCTGGCCGATGTTGAAGCCGGCCAGGCCGATGTGGCGCGCTGTCTCGCGTGCGGTGGCGGGCATGATTTGCATCAGGCCGCTGGCACCCACGCCCGAGCGGGCGTCCATGATGAAGCGGCTTTCCTGACGGATCAGGCCGTAGACATAAGCCGGGTCAAGGCCGATGTCGCGGCTGCGTTGAAGTACGGTCTCACGAAATGGCGTGGGAAAGCGCTGAGAAAAATCAATCTCGCCGCGCGTTCGTTCACTGGTGTTGATACAGCGGTCCCAGATGGCCAGATCGCAGGCCATTTGCGCTGCAGCCAGCAATTCGCGCTCGCTCATGCCGCCGGGCTTGGCCAGGTTGGTGCTGTAATTCCACTCCCGCACGCCTTCGCTGCGCAGGCCGATGGTGATGGCGTAAGCGGCGCGTTGCAGGCCCGGGTTGGTGCGCGCAGCTTCTTTTTCGCCGAAGCTCAGTGCGGCGGGTGCGGCCGGCACAGTGATCATCTGGCCCAGCTCTTCGAGCGCCAGTTGTTCGTAAAAGCCGCGCACCGAAGCAATGGACTGCAACAGAGTCAGCGCCTCGGCGCGTTGCGCCGGCATGGCAGCCGGTGCAGGCAACTGGGCCGGTGCCAGGGCCAGCAGGGCGCGGGCTTTCCAATAAACCCAGGTGCTGTCCTTGCGCGCCTCCGGGCCCATGGCGTTGATGCTGGCCAGCACCAAGGGCCAGCGGGCTTGTGCGCCGGCGCGCAGCGCAGCGCGGGTTTTCCAGGCCAGCATGTCGTCTGTCAGGTCACTGTCGGCAGAGACCTTCTGAAAATGTGCCAGCGCGTCCGGGCTCTGGATGCCCATGCGCATGGCGCTTTGTTTGCCAATGACGCCCCAGACCCAGTTACGCTCTTCGGCAGTGAGTTGAAAGTCCCACTTTTTATCGAGCAGGGTGGCTGCGGCTTGCGCATCGCTGGCGGCCAACTTGACAAGCGCCAGTGTCACCAGTTCTTTGCTGCTGCGCGAGATCGCCATTTTTTTATCCGCCAGAAACCTCGCGGGGTTGGCTTGCAGTGAAGCCAGCAGTCCGAGCGAATCGGGCGAGACCATTTCAACCGCATCGCGGGTTGGCCGGGTCCGGCCGGCCTCTATGGACAGGCGCGCTTTGCGCCAGATGTCCAGCGGTTTGAGTTGCTTGGCGGCCAGCATGCGCTCTGCGGCCGTGCGGCAGCCTTCGTCTGCATCGCGCTGCGCGTACCAGGTCTGGCGAACCAGATCGACCAAGGCGGCCGCGCCTTCAGGCCCGTTTTTTTGATGCTCAAGCGCCCAGGCAAAACAACGCACTTCGCGGTCATCGCCCATTCGAAACTGCGGATGCTCTGCGGCAAAGCCGGCCCAATCGCGGCGCTGGCCCAGCAGCAGCAACCAGTCGTTGCGCAAACGGTCTTCCTGGTAGGTACCGGCATAGCGTACCAAGAAGGCTTGCACCTCGGCAGCGCTGGCCACACCCAGGCGGTTGCTCAGCTCCCAATAGGCCGCCCAGGGCTCGAGCACATGGCCACGCGTTTGCGGCAGCAGGGCTGCCATTTTGGCCTTGTCCTCGCGTTTGAAGGCTTGGGCCATCTCAAGAACCGCCTCATCTGCACGGCTCAAGGACACTGTTTTTGGCTGCGCCTGCAAAGCCGCCGGCAAGGCTGTCAAAGAGCCTGTCAGGGCCAGCCATACGGCTGTTCTCATAAATTTCGATAGCATCGGGTGATTATGGACAAATTAAGCGCCCGCAAAAAACTCATCGAGCAACGCCTGAACATGCCGGACCGCCTGGCCCGCGCAGACTTGCTACAGCGCGTCATGCGCATCTGGCTGGTCGGGCGGCAGGACCAGGTGATTGGCGCCTAC
The DNA here is from genome assembly GCA_021737905.1 of Rhodoferax sp. Classification (GTDB taxonomy): domain Bacteria; phylum Pseudomonadota; class Gammaproteobacteria; order Burkholderiales; family Burkholderiaceae_C; genus Polaromonas. The sequence goes on along the minus strand of JAIPDA010000095.1, from coordinate 1,591 downwards.
TGGCCGATCAAGGGTGAATTTGACCCCTTGCCGGCCCTTTACCGCTGGCAGGAAGACGCTGTGCTGGGCGCCTTGTTTGAGCCCGATACCCCGCTCAAGCCTGATGGCAGCAGCCAAAGCCAGACCGAAAGCCAGGCCAACCGTTCGCCGCGCAAGATCGGCTTGCCGGTGGTCGACAAGGTGCTCAAGACCTTGACCTTTCACGCCTGGTACCCCGGCTGCCCCATGGAGGAAGACGCCTACGGCATTCCCAAGCCCAAGGACACCGAGGTGATCGTGCCAACCCTGCTGTTCGTGCCCTGCGTGGGCTACGGCCCCGGCGGCTACCGCTTGGGCTACGGCGGTGGCTTTTACGACCGCACGCTGGCCAGCTTGCGACCTAAGCCGGTGACGGTGGGGCTGGGCTACAGCCACGGCTGGCTGCCCGAACTCGAGCCTGAAGCGCACGACGTGCCGCTGGACGCGCTGCTTAACGATGAAGGCGTGGTCTGGGCCGGCTGAAATTTTGAACCGCCGGGGATGGATCCCCGCCTTCGCGAGGATGACGCAGAACTTGGTCATTCCTGCGTAGCCTGCCCTCGACCTGATCGAGGGGCAGGAATCTATTCCCCGCCGCGTTTTGCAACTCATTTCGCTTGGCGCTCACGGCTGACGCAGCAGGGCCCGCACATCCTGTTCGTAGCTCTGCAGTCTGGCCTGCGCTTTTTGGCGCTGCGCCGGCGTGGTGCTGTTGTGCAACTCTGCAAAGGTCTGGCAGTTGTGCAACTTGATTTGACGGGCGTCGTGGCGGTAGCTGAGGTCCGGTGAAAGAATGGCGCGGTTGAAAACGCCTTCCAACGCTGCGGCGGCCTGGGCAGCGCTGGGCCCGCCTGGCGAAGCCAGGCTGCGCAAGGTCTGCAGCATGTCCTGCTGGCGGCGCAGGCTTTCTGCATAAGCGCGCTGAGGGTCAAAGCCGGATTGGCCCAAACGTGTTTGCAGCAGGGCCTGCTGCCGCTCATCGAGCTTGCCGTAGAGCATTTCGGTGCGCTCAAGGGCTCTTTCAAAACGCTTTTCAAGCAACTGCTGCGGTGTGCCGCTGAGGTAGTCTTCGCGGTATTTGAGGTTGCGCTTGGCGAACTTGCGCTCCATAAATGCCAATTGGCTGGCGTCCAGATTCGCCAGTTTTTGCAAGGCGGCAGCGCCCGTGGGGCTCTGGTCCAGGCGCACCATGCCCTGCAGCGTGCTCAGAACATGGTCTTGAATTTCTTCGTAAAAATCACAGACCCTGGCGGGCGTCAGGGGTTCTGTGATCTGGCGTTGCATTTTTTGCAAGGTCTCGATGTAAGCTGGCAGCTGCGTTTGCCGGTGCCACACATGGACTTGCTCGAGCGCGGTTTGGAGTGCCGGTTTTTGCGCTGCATTGAAATCCACATAATCGGTGAGGTACCAGTCCACCACCATTGGGGCCTGGTTATAGGCCAGCCGGACAGTGCTGCAGCCTTGCAAGCCCAACACCAGTGCGCTAAGGCCGATAATCCCCAACAGGTTTCTACACAACGACAGGTAAGCAGGACATCTCATGGCAACTCCGATTGACGTCGTCATCATGGCC
>JAIPDA010000094.1 GCA_021737905.1 Rhodoferax sp. | reverse complement strand
TCATGTGTACAAATCTTTGCTGGACGCGAAAGTGCCGCCGGCCGATGACATGTTCATTGCGCTGGGTACCACCATTTCTGTGGCCGGCAGTCAGGCCGCTTTTCGTGCGGTTGATCTGGACGCCGTGCTGGCCCTGGCGCGCGCCGCGCGCGCTGCCGGTGTGCGCAGGCTGGGCGTGGTCAGTGCCATGGGGGCTGATGCCAAGTCCCCTGTTTTTTACAACCGCGTCAAGGGCGAGATGGAGCAGGCGGTCAGCGGACTGGGCTTTGACACCGTGGTGGTCGCCCGCCCTTCCCTGCTCGATGGCGAGCGTGACGCTCTGGGTCAGCCGACCCGGCGCGGCGAACAGCTTGCGCTCAAAGTGATGCGCCTGCTCAAGCCCCTGATTCCCCGCAACTACCGGGCGATTTCAGACGCGCTAGTGGCCAAAGCCTTGGTCGAGGCGGTTCTGGCCGGACGACCGGGCGTGCAGATCTTGCTGTCCGGGCAGATGCAGCCGCGCTGACATTTGCGCGGCGGGTTTTTAGTCTTTCACAAACAAAGTCACCAGCGGCTCATCGCCGACCTGGCGGCTCCAGTGTCCGTGCAGTGCCGGGTCAAACACCGCGCCCTCGGGCAGCGTGTCGGCCGAGTAAAAGAAATCACCTGCTTTGAAGATGCGCGAACTGCCGTCCTGCAGGCCGATCTCCATCTGACCCTGCAACACGAACAGCCACTGCGTGGCGCCCGTGCAATGGAACTGGCTTCTGAAACCCACCGGGCTCTGGCGCAGCTGGTAACCCGACGACGGCCGCAGCGGCGACAGCATGGCCTGTGGTGTGCCTTCGGTGAGTGCCAGCGATTCCTCGCGAAAGCGCGCGCGTCCGTCGGTGTCCGTAAAGAGAATCACAGTCGTGAGCTTGGCTGGGTTTGTCATGCGGGCTTTCGAAAAAATAAGATCAAGCGGCTCAAGCCGTGGGCTGACGATAGCGCGCCCAGGCCTCGGGGGTCGGGGTGGTGCCAGCACCGGGCAGTGTCGGCAAACGGAAACAACCGTTCACCACCTCGGCCGGCTCTGTGAAGCAGTCCTTGATCCAGGGAATGTATTCCAGTACCTCGCAAGCCGGGTGCGCATAAGACAGGTGTACATGCACCTGGCTCATGTCGCCGGCATGTGCAGCCACCGGCAGGCGAAATGAATGCGCCGTGTCGCACACACGCAGCACTTCGGTCAGGCCGGCCATGCGTGTCACATCGGGCTGCACCCAGGCAATCGCCTCCTGCGCGAAAAATTCGGCAAAAGCATCTGTCGTGTAGAGCTGCTCGCCCAGCGCCACCGGGATGCTGGTGGCCCGGGCCAGTTGCGCATGGCCTTTGACGTCGTCATGCCAGAGCGGCTCTTCGAACCAGAACACATCGTGCGCTTCTGCGGCGCGGCAAAAACGCTGGCAGGTGGCCAGGTCCCATTTGCCATTGCCGTCAATGGCCAGGGTGATGTTCGGCCCGATGGCCTGACGCACGGCGGCCAGGCGGCGCAGGTCGCGCTCGACGCTGGAGCCGACCTTGATCTTGATGCCGGTGAAGCCCTGCTCCACCGCACGCACTGCACCGGCCACCAGTTGATCGTCAGGGATGCTGAGCCAACCGATGTCGGTGTTGTAAGCCCTTACCTTGTCGCGAATTTGCCCGCCCAGCACTTTCCACAAGGGCTGTCCCGCCGCTTTGGCCTTGAGGTCCCACAGCGCCACATCAATGGCGGCATGCGCCAGGCTGGTGATGCCGGCGCGGCCCACCCACTGCAGCGCCGGGTTGCGCGCCAGCTTTTGCCACAGACGCGTGATGTCGCGGCTGTCTTCACCAACCAAGAGCGGGGCGTGACAGGTTTCGATGCAGCGGGTGATCAAGTGGTCGCTGGGCAGGTGTGCATGCGTGCCGGTAAAACCGTAGCCCGTCAAGCCATCCTCGGTGTCGATCTGCGCGCCCACCACACCCCAATGCGAAATGCTGTGCGTGCTGTCGGCAATTTGCGAGCCGGTCACCGGTACATGCAGGATGAAGGGCTTGACGGATTTGATTTTCATGGTCGGCCTTGTAGGGTTGAAAGACTTCAGGCGCTGGTGGTGTTGCGCACGATGGCGTCAGCGCGCAAATGCAGATCGGGCAGAAGTTCAAGGCCCAGGCCCGGCTTATCGCCCAGGCTGAGCATGCCGTTTTTAACCACCGGCAATTCAGTGACTAATTCTTTGTACCAGCCGGTGTAAAAAGCGCGCACGCTTTCCTGCACCAGGGCGTTGGGCGCGTGCAATGACAAATGGCTGGACGCAGTCCAGACCACCGGGCCGGTGCAGTCATGCGGCGCCACCGGCAGCTGCCATGCGTCGGCCAGCGCGGCAATTTTGCGGCCCTCAGACAGGCCGCCGCACCAGCTCAGGTCAGGCATCACAACGCCGGCGACGCCGGTTTGCAGGTAGTCCTTGAAGCCCCATTTGTAGCTCAGGGTTTCGCTGGCGCAGATCAGCGCGTCGCAGTCTTTGGCGTACTGCTTGAGCAAATCCAGGCTGTCCATGCGGATCGCGTCTTCATGCCAGAAAGTATTGAAAGGCTTGAGGGCGCGCGAGATTTTTTGCGCCATGGGCAAACGCCACAGACTGTGGAACTCGACCATGATGTCCATCTTGTCGCCCACCGCATCGCGAATCTTGCGAAAGGGCTCGAGCGCCAGGTCAAGGTCGGCGTTGCTGATGTACTGGCCATGGCTTTTTTCAGCGGCCGGGTCAAACGGCCAGATCTTCATGCCGGTGATGCCCTCAGACAGCAGCGACTCGGCCAGCTCGCCGGCGCGGTTGAGAAAGCCTTCCAGGTCTTCGTAAGGGCCGGCTGATTTTTTAGCGGCGTCGATGCCCCAATTGGCACTGGACTGGTTGGTGGTGCTGCGCACGTACTGGTAGCCGGCGCAGGTGTTGTAAATACGGATGTCGTCGCGGCTCTTGCCGCCCAGCGCGGTGTAGACCGGCATGTTGGCAGCTTTGCCAAAAATATCCCACAGTGCAATGTCCACGGCAGAGTTGCCGCGCGTTTCTGCACCGGAACCCCGCCAGCCCAGGTAACCCGTGATGTCGCGGTTGCGCGACTCGATGGCCAGCGGGTCTTTGCCGATCAGCTTGGGGCCCACCCACTCATGGATATAGGCCTCGACCGCCGCCGCGCCCATGAAGGTTTCACCCAGACCGGTCAGGCCCTCGTCGGTATGAATGCGCACCCAGATGATGTTGGGGAACTCGCCGAGCCGGACAGTTTCTACGTTGGTGATCTTCAAGGTTTGGCCTCGTGAGGTTGTGGCAAATCAATCAAGAAAAGAAAAAAGCCGCCAGGACTTACCCCGGCGGCTGTATCAGCGGGCGTTTCAGCCGCCGCGTGATTTCTTCAAGGCATCCCAGACCACGTTAACGGCTTCTGCACCGATGGTGGGAATGTTCTTGTCATAGACAGGGCGGATCTTGTCTGTAATACGCTTCATCTCGGCCGGAGAGATCTCGTTGACCTGCATGCCTTTGGTTTTCAGCGCAGCGAGAGATTTCTCATTGAGCGTGCGATTCGCGGCGCGCTGGACTTTCTGGCCTTCACGGGCCGCTTCGCGCAGCACGGCTTGCTCTTGCGCGCTCAACTGGTCCCACAGTTTCTTGCTGTAAAGCACCAGGAAAGGTGTGTACGCATGGCGCGTGACCGACAGGAACTTTTGCACTTCATTGAACTTGGATGTCTCAATCGTGACAAACGGATTTTCCTGGCCGTCGATGGTTTTGGTTTCCAGCGCCGTGAACACTTCACCAAAGGCCATCGGAACGGCATTGGTGCCCAGAGTCTTGAAAGTGTCAATAAAGATGTTGTTTTGCATGACGCGCACTTTGACGCCGTCAAAGTCTTCCACCTTGGTGACAGGGCGCTTGCTGTTGGTCAGGTTGCGAAAACCGTTTTCCCAATAAGCCAGATTAACCAGGCCAGCTTCTTCGAGCTTCTTGTTGAAGTACACGCCAGCCGGACCGTCCAGCACGGCATCGGCTTCCTTTTCATTGAGGAACAGGAAAGGCAGGTCAAATGCGCCCAGCTCCTTCACGATGCCGACCAAAGGTGAGCTGGAGGTGCAAACCATCTCTTGCGTGCCTGCACGAAGAGCTTGCGTGGCTGGCAAGTCCCCGCCGGCAGAGCCGCCCCAGAAGGCACTGATTTTGAGCTTGCCGCCGGTCTTGGCCGCCAGCACTTCCTGCATTTTCTTCACGCCTAAGCCCACGGGATGGTCTTCGTTCACGCCATTGGTGAACTTGATGGTGCGATCGGCAAATTGAGCAAAGCTGGACGTTGCGACCAGCAAAGTAGCAGCAGCCAGGGCTGAAGCGAGGGTTCTACGTTTGAACATACAAGTCTCCTTTATAAAAAACACGAGGGGGGGAACATTAACAAAAAAATCAGCGCATCCACCACTGGAGCGGCACCAACACAATCGAGGGGAACAATACCAGCAAAAACAGCACGGTCAATTGGGCCAGCAAAAAGGGCAGCACCCCTTTGAAGGCGTCATCCATGCTGATCTTGGCGACACCGCAAACCACATTGAGCACGGTGCCCACGGGCGGGGTGATCAAACCGATGGCATTGTTAATGATGAACATCACACCAAAGTAGACCGGGTCAATGCCGGCCTTGAGCACCACCGGCATGAGCACCGGCGTGAGGATCAGCACCGTGGGCGTGAAGTCGAGGGCCGTGCCGACGATCACAATCAGCACCATCATGACCAACATCAACAGTATTTTGTTGTCCATGAAAGGCGACAACATATTGGCGACCTCGGTTGGAATATTGGCCACCGTGATCAACCAGGCGCTCACCATGGCAGCCGCCACCAGGAACATCACCACGGCCGTGGTTTTACCGGCTGACAAGATCAAGCTGTACAAGGCTTTGAACTTGAGCTCGCGGTAAATGAACATGCCCACCACAAAACTGTAGACAGCAGCCACCACGGCAGCTTCGGTCGGCGTGAAAACGCCGAACTTCATACCGCCGATGATCAGCACCGGCAGCGCCAATGCAAAGCCGCCTTCAGCCGTGATCTTCAGGCGATCCGACGTGCTGACGCGCGGGCCCGGTGGAACGTTTTCTTTTTTGGCCACCCACCACCAGGTCAAGCCAATGGCCACACCCATGAGGATGCCGGGCACGATGCCGGCCAGAAACAGTTTGGTGATGGACACATTGCCGGCCACACCAAAAATGATCAAGCCGATGGAGGGTGGAATCACAGGCGCAATGATGCCGCCCGAGGCAATCAGGCCGGAGGCCCTGCCGATGTTGTAGCCCGCTGCACGCATCATGGGAATCAACAAAGCGGCCAGCGCTGCCGTATCGGCCACAGCCGAGCCCGACAGGGAAGCCATGATGACGGCCGCAATCACTGTGACATAACCCAGACCACCGCGAAAGTGCCCGACCCAGGCCATCGCCAGATTGACAATGCGCCTGCTCAATCCGCCGGCGTTCATGAACTCGCCGGCCAGCAGGAAAAACGGTACCGCCAGCAGTGGAAAGTTGTCGGCGCCGTCGACAAAACGCTGCGCCAGGATCTGGCTGTCAAATGTCACCAGGCCGCTGGTCAGCGACAAATAACCCATGAGTGTCAGGCCGCAGACCAGCAAGGCATAAGCGATAGGCATGCCGATGGCCATGGCCGCCAGCAAACTCAGGATAAATACAGTGACGGTCATGCCTTGGCCTCCTTCAACTGCTTTTCAGCGTCGGGCAAACCCTCTGCTTCAACCACCTGCAGCAACTCACTTTCTGTGATGGTGCCGGTGAGCAGGCGGTAGATCACGCGCAAATTGATGATGCCCATGACAATGCCGACCACGTAGCCGATGCCATAGACCCAGATCATCGAAATACCGGCGACTGGAGAAATATTAGTCACCTGTAAATCATGCATTTTGTAGGTGCCAAGGAAAAACAGGCCGTTGCACATCAGCATCAAGCATTCGCTCATGAACAGGCAGACCTTTTTACCGCGCAGGCCCAGGTGCTTGATCAAAGAATCCACCCCCAGGTGACCGCCCTCGCGCATGGCGACCATGGCGCCCACGTAGGTGAGCCAGATAAAACAGTAGCGCGACATCTCGTCAGAGATGCTGATGCCTGAGTTAAAGCCGTAACGCAGCACCACATTGCCGAACACCATCACCACCATGGCGACCACGAAGACGACGATCAGTATCTCCAGCAGTTTGAAAAAATAATGGACGATGGCTTGCAAAAGTAGCTCCAGGGTAAACGGGCGAATGGGTTGGCTGCCGGCGCTTCAGGCTGCTTTGAGTTGCGAGGCTGGTTTGCCCAGCTTGGGCAGGTGCCGGCGCGAAGAAAGAACTTCCTCAATGTCCTGGTGTGCACCGTCGATCAGCTCCCGGATGGCGGTTTCCGCGGTATCTGGCTGATGCGCAATGACGGCGTCGAGCACCGCACGATGCAGATGAAGAGAGGAACGCGGACCGCCCGGGCGGCTGGTAGAGATTTCAAAACTGGTGCGCAGCAAGGCACTCAGCACTTTGCTCATTTGCTGCAGCATGCGGTTGCCACTGGCGCGCAGCAGACCCTGGTGAAAGCGCAGGTCGTGGGTGATGTAGTCCCCACCGCTGTGGACTGCTTGCGTCATGCCGGCAAAGGCCGCTTCAATGCCTGCTATATCTTGTGCGCTGGCACGCTCGGCGGCCAAGCGCATGGCAGCGGGTTCGACCACGCGGCGCAAATCCTGCAGGTCACGCAAAAATCCGGGCGTCAGTCCGGCCTTGGACTGCCAGGCGACCACATCGGGGTCAAACCAGTTCCAGTGCTCTTCAGGCAGGACACGGGTGCCCACGCGCGGGCCTGTACTGATCAGCCCTTTGGCCACCAGCGACTTGACCGCTTCACGCACCACGGTACGGCTCACGCCAAGCTCAGCGCAGAGCAGCGGTTCGGGGGGCAAGGCTGCGCCCACGGCATAACGTCCGGCCACCACGGCTTCGCCCAGGTGGTCAACGGTATTGCCGTGGACATTTTTAATCATGGTTATTACCAGTTCTCACAAGTCCAATCGTATGACGATAATATGTTCTTCTCCTTAAGGACTTTCCCCAATGACCGACCCCAAAGCCCCGCCGCCCGCTAAAAAACGTCCCGAAGAGCTGCGCAGCCAGCAATGGTTCGGCCGGCAGGACCGTGACGGTTTTGCGTACCGCAGCTGGGTCAAAGGCAAGGGTGTGCCGCATGACCAGTTTGACGGCCGGCCTGTCATCGGCATTTGCAACACCTTCAGCGAACTGACACCCTGCAACTCCCACTTTCGCACCATTGCCGAGCAAGTGAAGATCGGCGTTTACGAAGCCGGCGGCTTTCCGCTGGAGTTTCCGGTGATGTCGCTGGGCGAGACCTTGCTGCGCCCGACCGCCATGCTCTACCGCAACCTGGCCAGCATGGATGTGGAAGAAAGCATTCGCGGCAACCCGATCGATGGCGTGGTGCTGCTGATGGGCTGCGACAAAACCACACCTTCGCTGCTGATGGGCGCAGCCAGCGTGGACCTGCCCACCATCGGCGTGAGCGGCGGCCCCATGCTCAGCGGCAAATGGCGCGGCCAGGAGCTCGGCTCTGGCACAGGGGTGTGGAGCATGAGTGAGCAGGTGCGCGCCGGCACCTTGAAGCTGCAGGAATTTTTTGAAGCCGAAAGCTGCATGCACCGCAGCCACGGCCACTGCATGACCATGGGCACCGCCAGCACCATGGCCAGCATGGTCGAGGCCCTGGGCGTGGGCCTGCCCGGCAATGCCGCCTACCCGGCCGTCGATGGCCGGCGCAATGTGCTGGCCCGCATGGCCGGCCGCCGCGCGGTGGCCATGGTGCATGAAGACCAGCTCTTGTCCAAAATCCTGACCAAAGAAGCTTTTGAAAACGCCATCAAGACCCTGGCAGCCATTGGCGGCTCGACCAACGCAGTGATTCACCTGATCGCCATTGCCGGACGCCTGGGGCTCAAACTCACGGTGGACGACTTTGACCGCCTGGCCAGCGAGCTGCCCTGCCTGGTCAACTTGCAGCCCTCAGGCAAGTACCTGATGGAAGATTTCTGCTACGCCGGCGGCCTGCCGGTGGTCATGAAGGAAATTTCCAAGCACCTGCATCTGGACCTCGTCACCGCCAATGGCCAGACGGTGGCCGCCAACATCGCTGACGCTGAGAACTTCAATGCCGATGTGATCAAGCCACTGTCTGCGCCCTTCAAAGAAAAAGCCGGTATCGCTGTGCTGCGCGGCAACCTGTCGCCACGTGGCGCGGTCATCAAACCCAGCGCCGCCACGCCTGCACTCATGGTGCACACCGGTCGCGCTGTGGTGTTTGAAACCATTGAAGACTTTCACGCCCGCATTGACGACGAGACCCTGGACAT
>JAIPDA010000093.1 GCA_021737905.1 Rhodoferax sp. | reverse complement strand
TCCGCCTGGTCAACGGCGACGCATTTCCGGGCTGGAGTTTGTTGCTGGCACCTTTGATCGAGGCCTTGTTGTGGCCGGTGGTCAGCGTACTTTTGCTGGCACCGCAGCGCCGGGCGCCGGACCCGGATGAGAACCGGCCCCTTTAAAAATATGGCCCCTACGCTTGTCGTTACGCGTGCTGGATCATGATTGAGCTGCGCAATATTGAAACGGACCTGAATCGTTTTCGCGACCGGGTGCTGGTGGCGAGCATGGTGATGTTGCTGGCTTTTTTTGTGCTGGCGCTGCGGCTGGTGTATTTGCAGGTTGTTCGCTATGACGACTTGAGCGAGCAGGCCGAAAGCAATCGCACTGCGATCGTACCCATCGTGCCCAACCGCGGCTTGATCCTGGACCGCAATGGTGTGGTTCTGGCCACCAATTATTCGGCCTACACCTTGGAGATCATGCCGTCGAAGGTGGCCAATATAGATGCCACCATTGAGGCGCTTGCGCAGTTCATTGACATTCAACCGCGTGACAAGCGCCGCTTTAAAAAAATGCGTGAGGACTCCAAGAGCTTTGAGTCTTTGCCCATTCGCACGCGCCTGACAGACGAAGAAGTAGCGCGCTTTGCGGCGCAGCGCTTTCGCTTTCCCGGGGTGGACATCAAAGCCCGGCTGTTTCGCAGCTACCCCTATGGTGAGTTGGGTAGCCACGTGGTGGGCTATATAGGCCGTATCAACCAGCGCGAGAAAGAGCGCATTGAAGAAAGCGACGAAGAAGGCAATTACCGCGGCACCGACTACATCGGCAAACTCGGTGTTGAGCAGAGTTACGAGACACAATTGCACGGCACCACCGGGGTCGAGCAGGTGGAAACCTCGGCCGGCGGGCGCGCCATTCGCAAGCTGGCCAGCAGCCCGTCCACACCGGGCAACACAGTCATGCTGAGCATTGACATCAAGCTGCAAAAGCTGGTGGAGGACATGTTCGGGGACCGGCGCGGCGCGCTGGTGGCCATCGATCCACGCTCGGGGGAGGTGCTGGCCTTTGTCAGCAAGCCGACCTTTGACCCGAATCTGTTTGTGGACGGCATTGACAACGAGAGCTGGCAGGCGCTGAACGATTCGATCGACAAGCCTTTGCTCAACCGGGCGCTGCGCGGCACCTACCCGCCCGGTTCGACCTACAAGCCTTTCATGGCCATGGCCGCGCTGGAGGCCGGCAAGCGATCGGCCGGCACCGTGATCAATGACACCGGCTCCTGGACTTTCGGCGGGCACCAGTTCCGCAGCCACGGGCTGCCGCTGGGGCCTGTGGACATGCACCAAAGCATCGTTAAATCCAGCAATGTGTATTACTACTCACTGGCCAATGAGTTGGGTGTAGAGGCCATCTATGACTTCATGATGCCTCTGGGCTTCGGCCAGATCACCGGCATCGACATCAATGGCGAAGTGCGCGGCGTGCTGCCTAACCAGCAATGGAAGCGCAACAACTACAAAAAGCCGGAGCAACAAAAATGGTACGCCGGCGAGACGATTTCGCTTGGCATCGGCCAGGGTTACAACGCATTCACCATGCTGCAGCTGGCGCAGGCAACGGCTGTGCTGGCCGCCAACGGCATCAAGCACAAGCCCCGCCTGATTCTCGGCACCCAGGACAGCGTCACGCGCGCACTGGTGCCAGCTGTCATTGAGCCGCCTGAAGACCTCAAGTTCAAGCCCGAACATGTGGATGTCGTGCGGCGTGCCATGGTCAGTGTCACCCAGGATGGCACCTCGGCCCGTGTCTTTGCCGGCGCGAGCTACCTCAGCGGTGGCAAGACCGGAACAGCCCAGGCTGTGTCAGTCGGCCAAAAAGAGAAGTACAACGCCGCCAAGCTCGAAGAGCATTTGCGTGACCACGCGCTCTACACCGCTTTTGCGCCGGCTGAAAACCCGCAAATCGCTTTGGCGCTGGTGGTTGAAAACGCAGGCTTCGGTGCGGCCCAGGCCGCCCCCATTGCGCGGCGTGTGTTTGACTATGTTTTGCTTGGGCACTACCCCAATGAAGACGATCTGCAAGCGGTGAAGGCCGGCCAGGCCGCAGCGCCTATGGGCAAGCCGCGTGAAGTGGTCAATGTGAATGTGATGGGAGTCACCGAGCTGCGCCCCGGCGCCCCGGGTGTGGCGCCGGCCAGCTTGTTCACGCCCTCGGGTGCGCCGCAAGCCCGGCCTAAGGCGCCCGGCGTGCCGCTGGCTTCACCTCCTGCCTCTCCTGCCTCATCTGCTTCTAGCCCGGCGCGTTAAGCACGCCCTGCTTGTGGGGCGTATGGCCTTCAGCGCAAGAAGGCGTCGTAGCTGGTCTTCAGGATCAGCGCGCTGACCACCAGGATGAAAACCACGCGGACAAATCGCGCGCCATGTTTGAGCGCCATGTGCGTTCCCAGCAAGCTGCCCAGCACGTTGGCCACGGCCAACGTCAAGGCAATGTGCCACCAGACGTGGCCTTTGTAGGCGAACAATAGCAAGGCCGACAAGTTGGTGGCGGTGTTGACCAGTTTGGCCGACGCTGAGGCATTTAGAAAGTCATAGCCCAGCCAGCGCACAAACAAAAAAACCAAAAAACTGCCGGTGCCCGGGCCGAAGAAGCCATCGTAAAAACCGATCACCAGCCCGATACAACAGGCCGCCAGTGTTTCCGCGCGGCCGGCAAAGCGCGGCGCATGGTGGTGACCGAGTTCTTTTTTGGCCAGGGTGTAGATCAACACACCCAGCAATACCAGCGGCAGCAACCGGCGTAAAAACTGCGGCGAAATCTCAGTGACCAGCCAGGCCCCGGCCATGGAGCCGGCAAAGCCGGCCAGGGCGGCAGGCAGCAAGGCGTGCCAGCGCAAGTCAACCCGACGGGCATATTGCACGCAGGCCACGGCGGTGCCGCAGATGGAGGCCCCTTTGTTAACGCCAAAAAGTGTGGCCGGGTGGGTGCTTGGAAAGGCTGCAAACAGGGCCGGTACCAGCACCAGGCCACCACCGCCGACGATGGCGTCTACAAACCCGGCCAGCAAAGAGGCGGCGGTGACAAAGAAGATTTCCATCCCGACGATTGTCTCAGGCCGTTTGCTTGAGCCGGGCATAAAAAAAGCGCCGGGGTTGCCAGCGCTCTTTTCGGGTCCATCGTGTGGACAGCCCGGTCATCTTGTTGCTTCGTTGACTTCTGAGTCTCCCCCACTCCTCGCAAGACGAGAGCTTGTCTCGTTTGCAGTGGAATCACTATAGGCGGCTGAACCAATGACCGCATTGGTGCTTTCCCGAGGGCTTATTCGCCGCGGGTGATCCAGGCCGCCGCTTTTTCCGCAATCATCAGGGTGGGCGAATTGGTGTTGCCGCTGGTGATGAGCGGCATCACGCCGGCATCGACCACGCGCAGCCCGCTGATGCCGCGCACCCGCAGGTGCGAGTCCACCACGGCCATCGGGTCGTCCAATTTGCCCATTTTGGTGGTACCCACCGGGTGAAAGATGGTGGTGGCAATGTCGCCGGCCAGCCGTGTCAGTTCATCGTCGCTCTGGTGCTGCGCGCCGGGGCGGAATTCCTGGGGCTGATAAGCGGCCAGTGCGCTTTGCCCGACGATGCGCCGCGTCAGGCGCAAGGACTCGACCGCTACCCGCCGGTCTTCGGCCGTGCTCAGGTAGTTGGGGGCAATCGCCGGTGCATCTTCAAAGCGGGCGCTTTGGATGTTGACGCTGCCGCGGCTGGTCGGGTTGAGGTTGCAGACGCTGGCGGTGAAAGCGTTGAAGTCATGCAGCGGCTCGCCAAAGGCGTCCAGCGACAGCGGTTGCACGTGGTACTGAATGTTTGGGTGGGGCCGCTCGGGGCTGGAGCGCGTGAACGCGCCCAGCTGCGAAGGTGCCATGCTCATCGGGCCGGTGCGGGACCAAGCGTATTCCAAACCGATTTTGGCCTTGCCCCAAAGCGAATTGGCCATGGTGTTGAGCGTCACATTGCGTTTGCCGCCGGTCCCGATCTTGTAGACCGAGCGGATTTGCAAATGGTCTTGCAAGTTGGCGCCCACGCCGGGCAGGTCTTGTTTAACTTCAATGCCGTGCTGCTTGAGCAGCGCTGCCGGACCGATGCCCGAGAGTTGCAGGATCTGCGGCGAGCCGATGCTGCCGGCGCACAGCAGAACTTCTCCGCGCAGCCCGCCCGAGTCGCGCGTGGCCAACGCTTTGACGCGCTCGCTACCGCTCCAGACCTCGACGCCGGTGCAGCGCTGGCTGCCATCGTCTTGTTTTTCAATGATCAAGCCGCACACCTGCGCGCTGGTCCACATCTCGAAGTTGGGCCGGCCAAAGCAGGTCGGGCGCAGGAAAGCTTTGGCCGTGTTCCAGCGAAAGCCTTTTTTCTGATTCACCTCGAAATAACCCACACCTTCGTTGTCGCCGGTGTTGAAGTCGTCAGTCGCCGGAATGCCGGCTTGCTGCGCCGCCAGCGAGAAGGCGTCCAGGATGTCCCAGCGCAGGCGCTGCTTTTCCACGCGCCATTCGCCGCCGACTTTTTGGGCCAGACCCAGGCTGCCGGCGTGCTGGCTTTTGTGGCCGTGCAATCGCCGGAAGTTTTCGTTGACCTGGCCCTGCGATGCGTCGAGCTTGTAGTGGTCTTCGTGCATGCGAAAACTGGCCAGCGCGCTGTCCCAGCGCCAGGCATCGTCGCCGGTGAGTTCGGCCCAGCGTTCGTAGTCGCGCGCCTGACCGCGCATGTAGATCATGCCGTTGATGCTGGACGAGCCGCCCAGCGTCTTGCCGCGTGGGTAGCGCAGCGTGCGGCCGTTCAGGCCGGGCTCGGCCTCGGTCTGGTAAAGCCAGTCGGTGCGCGGGTTGCCGATGCAATGCAGGTAGCCCACCGGAATGTGAATCCAGTGGTAGTCATCGCGCCGGCCGGCCTCGATCATCAGCACGCGCTTGCTGGCGTTGGCGCTCAGGCGGTTGGCCAGCAGGCAGCCGGCAGTGCCGCCCCCGATGATGATGTAGTCGAAGGTGGTGTCGCTCATGGTGTTTCGATGCTTTCGAAAGTGAAGTCCAGCGCGAAAGATCAGGCGTTGCCGCGTAAAACCGGAAACAGCTTGCTCAGGCCGTCGGCCATCAGCTCCACGGCCAGCGCCGCCAGGATCAAACCCATCAGCCGCGTCATCACGTTGATGCCGGTTTTGCCGAGTGCGCGGGCGATCGGGCCGGCCAGCGAAAAGCACAGCGCCGTGGCCAGCGCCACCACCACGCCGTAGCCGATCAACGTGGCCAGTTGCCAGAAGGTCTTGGCCTTGTCGGCATAAATCACCACGGTGGACATGGTGGCCGGGCCGGTCAGCAGTGGTATGGTCAGCGGCACCACGGCGATGCTGGCGCCCTGAGCGGCGCGCTCTTCAGCGTCTTGCAGCTCGTCCGGGTTGGTTTTGGTTTGCGGTGTTTCGGCGTTCAGCATGCTCAAGGCGGCGGTCAGCAGCAGCATGCCGCCGCCCACCTGAAAGCTGGCCAGCGAGACACCGAAAAACTCGAGAATCTGCACGCCCAGCAGGGCGCTCGCCGCGATCACAGCAAAAGCGCTGAAAGACGAAATCATGATCGTGCGGCGGCGCTGATCGGGCGAGAAGTCCTGCGTGTAATGAATGAAAAAAGCCACGCAGGCCAGCGGGTTGACGATGGCCAGCAGCGTCACCAGTGGCTTGAAATCCATCAGCGGCCGCCAGTCACGTCCAGCACGGTGCCAGTGGTGTAGCTGGACTCCGGGCTCATCAGCCAGAGGATGCTGCGGGCGACTTCTTCGGCGCTGCCGGGGCGCTGCATGGGCACCTGCGGTGCCATCTCGCGAGCCCGGTCGGGCAAGCCGCCAGAAGCATGAATGTCGGTGTCGATGATGCCGGGCCGCACGGCGTTAACGCGTATGCCCTCGGCGGCTACTTCCTTGGCCAGCCCGACGGTGAAGCTGTCGATGGCGCCCTTGGCCGCCGCATAGTCCACATACTGGCCGGGTGCGCCCAGGCGGGCCGCCACGCTGGACAGATTGACGATGGTGCCGCCAGCGCCGCCGTGGCGCGTGCTCATGCGCCGCACGGCCTCGCGCGCGCAGACAAAGCTGCCATAGACATTGATCTCGAACATGCGCTTAAACCGCGCCATGCTCATGGCGTCCACGCGCGAGGTCTGGTCGACCACGCCGGCGTTGTTGACCAGCGCCGTCAGGCGGCCGAGCTTGGCATCGACTTTTTCAAACATCTTCAGCACTTGTGATTCGTCGGCCACGTCGGCCTGCACGGTCATGGCGTTACCGCCGGCCTGGCGGATTTGCCGCACGACTTCGTCGGCGGCCAGCGAGTTGGCGGCGTAATTGACAGCCACGGCATAGCCGGCACGCGCCGCCAGCAGCGCCGTGGCAGCGCCAATACCGCGCGAAGCGCCAGTGATCAAAACAACAGCAGACATGGGTTTCTCCGGCAACAATGGTGATGCCGGTTATAAATGCCGGCAAGGATTCAATGTAACTCACTGCAACACTCTGGAGAGCCCCTTGAGCGCCACCATCGACTACTACTTCAGCCCGCCAAGCCCCTGGACTTACCTGGGCCATGCGCGTTTTACCGACATGGCCCGCCGGGCCGGCGCCAGCATTCGCGTGCTGCCCACGGATTTCGGCAAGGTTTTTGCCGTCTCCGGTGGCCTGCCGCTGGGCCAGCGCGCGCCGCAGCGCCAGGCTTACCGCCTGGTTGAGCTGGCGCGTTTCAGCGGGCACTTGCAAGTGCCCATGCATTTGAAGCCGCGCTTTTTTCCGGTGGCCGGCGACGACGCGGCTTGCCTGATCATTGCGGTGAACCTGCATGACGGCGCGGAGGCTGCGATGCGCTTGAGCGGTGCTGTCTTTGAAGCCGTCTGGCGCGACGAGCGCAATATTGCCGACGCCGCTGTACTGGCCCAATTGCTCAACGAGCAGGGCTTGAGCGCGCAGCGCCTGCAACAAGCCGGCAGCGCCGAAGTCACCCAGCGCTACGCGGCCAACACGCAGCAGGCCATTGACAATGCGGTCTTTGGCGCGCCCAGCTATGTGGTGGATGGCGACATGTTCTGGGGCCAGGACCGGCTTGACTTTGTCGAGCGAAAACTGGCGGCACGATAAGCTATTATTTTTGACAGAAAGACAAACATCATGGGCTCATTCATTGACCTCAGTGCTGCCGATGGCTTCAAGCTGCCGGCCTACTTGGCCGCGCCGGCCGGCCAACCCAAGGGCGCGGTGGTCGTGCTGCAGGAAATTTTTGGCGTCAATTCGCACATCCGCGCGGTCGCAGATGGCTATGCAGCTGCTGGCTATCTGGCGATTGCGCCAGCCACTTTTCACCGCGTTCAGGCGGGTGTCGAGCTGGGCTATGCCGAACCCGACTTTGGCCAGGGCGTTGGCCTGAAGGCCGCTGTCGAGGCGCTGCCCGCGCCCGGCGTCTTGCAGGATATTCAAGCGGCGATTGACCACGTCCGCCAAGCCAGTGGCGGCAAGGTCGGCATCGTCGGCTACTGCTGGGGCGGCTTGCTGAGCTGGCGCGCGGCCTGCTTGCTCAAGGGCCTGAGCGCCGCGGTTTGCTACTACGGCGGCGGCATGACGGGGCCGGTTGAGTCAGCGCGCCAGCCGGCCTGCCCGGTGCTGACCCACTTCGGCAAGAAGGACCACTGGATTGCCATGGACACGGTCAATGCATTCGCCGCTGCGCACCCGGAAGTAACCGTGCAGGCCTATGAAGCCGACCATGGTTTTAACTGCGACCAGCGCGGCTCTTACGACGAGCCTGCGGCCACGCTGGCTCGCGCGCGCAGCCTGGAATTTTTTACCAGGCACTTGGGCTGAGCGGTCCTTACGGCGCAGCCCGAGGGGCTTCAGGCCTGGCGCAAGTGCCTCGCCGCGTCGATGGCAAAGTAAGTGAGCACCCCGTCGGCGCCGGCGCGTTTGAAGGCCAGCAGGCTTTCGAGCATCACGGCGTCATGGTCCAGCCAGCCGTTTTGCGCAGCCGCTTTGAGCATCGCATACTCGCCGCTGACCTGGTAGGCGAAGGTCGGCACCTTGAACTCGTCTTTCACGCGGCGCACCACGTCCAGGTAGGGCATGCCGGGCTTGACCATCACCATGTCGGCGCCTTCGGCAATGTCCAGCGCGACTTCGCGCAGCGCCTCGTCGGTGTTGCCCGGGTCCATCTGGTAGACCTTTTTGTCGGCCTTGCCCAGGTTGCCGGCCGAGCCGACGGCGTCTCGGAACGGACCGTAAAACGCGCTGGCGTATTTGGCGCTGTAGGCCATGATGCGGGTGTGAATCAGTCGCCGGCCTTCCAGCGCAGTGCGGATGGCGCCGATGCGCCCGTCCATCATGTCGCTGGGCGCAACGATGTCCACGCCGGCTTCGGCCTGGGTCAGCGCCTGCTCGGTTAGCACGGCCACGGTCTCGTCGTTCAAGATGTAGCCGGTGTCGTCGAGCAGGCCGTCCTGCCCGTGGCTGGTGAAGGGGTCGAGCG
>JAIPDA010000092.1 GCA_021737905.1 Rhodoferax sp. | reverse complement strand
GCGCCTTCGCGCTCGGCTTGCTCCAGCAAATGCGTGCTGTAGAAATACTCGCTGTCAAAGGGCGGGTCTTTGCGCATGATGACTGCGCCAAAGTCTTTGAGTGCCTGCGGCCGTTCGTCGGGCTTTTGCTGCCTGGCAGTGAACCAGTGGGCTGTGTCGCCGGTCAGTTGGATGTCGCGCACAAAGGCGGTGACCGGCGCGCTGCGCTGCCACATGATGTCTTTGGGCTCGCAGGCGCTGATGCTGTGGCCCCGCCGCTGGGCCTCACGCATCATGACAAAGGTGGTGTCCTTGTGGATCTTGAAGGACTCGAGCGGGTCAGCGACGAAAAGAATATTCATAGCTGGATTTTGGCAGGTCGCCGGCCCCGTCCTCAGATCTCGATCTTTGAGCCCAGTTCCACCACCGAGTTGTTGGGCAGCTTCAGGAAGTCGGCTGCGCCGCTGGCGTTGTGGTGCATTTGCGCAAACAGCTTTTCGCGCCAGGTGGCCATGCCGCCGCCTATGGTCGGGATCACGGTGTCGCGTGACAAAAAGTAACTGGTGGTCATGCTGTCCAATTCGCAGCCCCGGTCTTTGAGGTTTTCCAGTGCTTTGGGCACATTCGGGTCGTTCTTGAAGCCGTAGTGCAAAACCACTTGCCAGCAATGGTGGCCCAGGGACTCGATCTCCAGCCGCTTGTCCAAGCCGATCCAGGGCACCTCGTGGTTTTGCACTGTGACAAACAGGTTTTGCGCGTGCAGCACCTTGTTGTGTTTGAGGTTGTGAAGCAGTGCGTTGGGCACTGTGCCGCTTTCTGCGGTTAGAAAAACAGCCGTGCCATCGACCCGGGCTGGCGGGCTGATGAACACAGACTCCAAGAAAGACGGCAGGTCAATGGCATCCGAGCGCAATTTGCTGTTGAGCAGTTCACGGCCTTTTTTCCAGGTGATCATCAGCGTGAAAATCGCGCCGCCAATGACCAGCGGAAACCAGCCGCCGGCAAACAGCTTCATCATGTTGGAGGCAAAAAAGGCAAAGTCCACCACAAAGAAAATGCCGGTGGCTGCCAGACACAGCCACAGCGGGTACTTCCAGCCATAGCGGATCACGTAAAAGGTCAGTAGGGTGGTGATCAGCATGTCGGTACACACCGCAATGCCGTAAGCCGCCGCCAGGTTGCTCGACGAGCGAAACAGCAGCACCGCCAGCACGATGGTGACAAACAGGCCCCAGTTGACCAAGGGCATGTAGATCTGGCCGGTGTCGCGCACGCTGGTGTGCTGGATGTTCAGGCGCGGCAGGTAGCCGAGCTGTATCACTTGTTTGGTGACGCTGAAAGCACCCGTGATCAGCGCTTGTGAAGCGATCACTGTGGCCATTGTCGCCAGCAGCACCAGGGGGACCAGGGCCCATTCGGGCGCCATCAGGTAAAACGGATTTTTAACCGCCTCGGGGCTCTTCAGCAGCAAGGCGCCCTGGCCGAAGTAGTTGAGCGTCAACGCCGGCATGACCACTGAGAACCAGGCCAGGCGTATCGGTTTTTTGCCGAAGTGCCCGAGGTCGGCGTACAGCGCCTCGGCACCGGTCACGCACAGCACAACGGCGCCCAAAATAATGAAGGTGGTTCCGGGGTTGGTCCACATGAATGTCAGCGCGTAATGCGGGCTGACGGCTTGCAAAATGGCCGGGTAAGTGACGATTTGCGAAACACCCAGCAGGGCCAGCACACCAAACCACACCAGCGTAATCGGCCCGAAGAATTTACCGATGCCGGCCGTGCCGCGTTTTTGCACGGCAAACAGGCCAAACAAAATGACCAGCGTCGCCGGGATGACATAGCTTTTGAAGGCAGGCGAAATCACTTCCAGCCCTTCGACCGCCGACAACACGGAAATAGCCGGGGTGATGACACCGTCGCCATAAAAGAGGGAGGTGCCAAAGATGCCGATCAGCAAGAGCACGCGCCGCAGGCGGGGCTTGTCTTTGACCGCCTGTGAGGCCAGCGCCAGCATGGCCACCAGGCCGCCCTCGCCGTTGTTGTCGGCGCGCAGCACCAGCAGCACGTACTTGATCGAGACAATCAGCGTTAGCGTCCAGAAAAAGATGGACAAGATGCCGTAGACATTGGCTGGAATAAATTCGACATGCCCGGAGCCGAAGACTTCCTTGATGGCATACAGAACACTGGTGCCGATATCGCCGTAGACGACACCGATAGCGCCCAGGGTGAGCGCTGTGAGGGATTTTTTTGAGCTGGTCACAAAAAATTCCCCTGTTGGCGTATGTCGCTTCTGGGGGAATGGCTGTATTGAGGTTGACTATTTTGCGCCTGAGCCGCAGCTGCGCAAGCCGGACTGACCGAAGCTGGCACAAAAAACAGAGTTTTGTTGCAGTGCAGCAACTGAAGGCGGCGCCGCAGGGCTTTTGCCGGCCAGCCCTCCCGGGACGCTTGTCAAAAAGGCGTCAGTCGTAGACCTCGGCCAGCGGATCCGTGCCTTCCAGCTCATAACTGCCGGCCAGCATGGCCAGGCGAGCGATCACGCCGTACATGTAAAAGCGGTTCGGGCTGCTGGAGCCGGGCTTGCGGCCGGGCTGGGGCAGGCGTGAGCTGTCGGCAAAAGCCAGAGGCACAAAGCTGGCGCCGGGAGCACTCAGGCTTTCATCGACAGCACGCTCTGCATGCACCCGGTAAAAACCGCCCACCACAAAGCGGTCCATCATGTAGACAACCGGCTCGGCCACGGCATCGTTGACGCGCTCATTGGTCAGCACGCCCTCCTGGACGATCACCTCGGTGAGTGTCAGCCCCTCTTGGGACTTGATGTTTTGCAGGTCCAGGTCTTTGACGTCGCGCACCGTCATGATGCCCATGCCGCAATTGCCGTTGTCTGCTTTGACGATGACAAATGGCTTTTCGTTGATACCGTACTCTTTGTACTTGCGACGGATTTTGGTCAGCAGCGCATCCACGTTGCTGCTCAGGCTGTCCATGCCCACGCCGGCTGCAAAGTCCACTTCACCACACTTGGCGTACAGCGGGTTGATCAGCCACGGGTCCATGCCCAGCAGCTTGCCAAAGCGCTTGGCCACCTCCTCATAAGCTTGAAAGTGGCGCGACTTGCGGCGTACCGACCAGGCGGCGTGCAGCGGCGGTAGTAAAAACTGCTCGTGCAGGTCTTCGAGCATGCCGGGAATACCGGCCGACAAGTCGTTGTTCAGCAAAATCGTGCAGGGGTCAAAATCTTTGAGCCCCAGGCGGGTGTCGCTGCGGATCAGCGGCTCGATGCTGATGACTTCGCCGTTGGGCACGTTAAAGTTGGTCGGCTCTTTGATCTCCGGGTTGAGCGAGCCAAAGCGCACGTTCAGCCCGGCCTGGTGAAAGATGCGCTTGAGCTGCAGCAGGTTGGACAGGTAGAAAGTATTGTGGGTGTGGTTCTCTGGCACCACCAGGAGATTGCGCGCCTCGGGGCAGATCTTTTCAATGGCCGCCATCGCCGCCTGCACTGCCAGCGGCAGCATCTCCGGAGTCAGGTTGTTCCAGCCGGTGGGAAACAGGTTGGTGTCCACAGGCGCGAGTTTGAAGCCCGAATTGCGTACATCGACCGAGGTGTAAAACGGCGGCGTGTGCTCCATCCACTCCAGGCGAAACCAGCGTTCGATGGCTGGCATAGAGTCCAGAATGCGCTGCTCCAACTCGTTGATCGGGCCGTTCAGGGCGGTGATGAGATGGGGAACCATGGGCGGCTTTATGTCCTGAAGAGTGTGAACTTATATGAGGCTACTGACTGACTCTACAACAGTGCACGTCGCCGCAGTCCGATGAGCCGTACGGGTGAACACCCGAAAACACCACCTATTTATATTCATAATAGGAGAAAATTATATTTATATAGCTATTTTGAATTAATTTTTTCACGGTTTCTGTGAAGCATCTGGAAGCATTTTTATTTGCACGTCCGCCGCTTGGCTGAATTGGTGCTGCTGCAAGCGCAACCAGCCGCACAAAAAGAAACGCCTCCACAAGGGAGGCGTCGGGCCGGAGATGCGATCTCCGGTGGGGTTAAGGAAAAAATTCTACACCGAAAGTTCACCGGCTTGCACGCAAGGACTGCAGGTCATAACCCTCAACAGGAATTCGCAATGAACGTCAATGTGAACCGAGTCTGTGTCTATGTGGATGGTTTTAACCTTTATTTCGGCCTCAAAAGCAAAGGTTGGCGCAAGCACTATTGGCTCAACCTGGAGGCTTTGTCGACCTCATTACTCAAAGCTGGGCAGGGCCTGGAAGCCGTGCACTATTTCACCTCACGCATCCGCACCAATGGCAGCAATCAAAAAAACATGCATCGGCAGACCTGTTAT
This sequence comes from Rhodoferax sp., assembly GCA_021737905.1. GTDB lineage: Bacteria > Pseudomonadota > Gammaproteobacteria > Burkholderiales > Burkholderiaceae_C > Polaromonas. The sequence continues at coordinate 4,169 of JAIPDA010000092.1, read as the reverse complement.
CTAGAGGCGCTAGGCACGTTACAAAGTCTGGAAATCCACTTCGGACATTTCCTTGAGAAGCAGCGCATGTGCCGAAGCTGTGGTGGCACATGGACAGGCTACAAGGAAAAAATGACCGATGTCAATATAGCTGTGCAGATGATGAAGGACGCATTTGCCGACAACTTTGATACGGCGATCCTGATCTCTGGGGACAGCGACCTCACTTCGCCACTGCGAACCCTGCGCCAGCAATTCCCCGGCAAGCGACTGATCGTCGCATTTCCGCCAGGCCGTAATTCAGCCGAACTGTCGAAAGCCGCCCATGGCTTTTTCACAATTGGAGAAGCTAATTTGCGTCAATCACAACTGGCGCAACAAGTCGTGAGACAAGACGGATTTGTACTCAACCGCCCTGCTACTTGGAAGTAAGTCAGTTACCTGCGAACTTCACCTTCGCCCAGCACCACGTACTTCAGCGATGTCAGCCCTTCAATGCCGACCGGCCCGCGGGCGTGGAATTTGTCGGTGCTGATGCCGATCTCTGCGCCCAGGCCGAACTCAAAGCCGTCGGCAAAGCGCGTGCTGGTGTTGACCATGACGCTGGCCGAATCGACTTCGCGCAAAAAGCGTTGGGCGCGATCGCGGTCACGCGTGATGATGGCGTCGGTGTGGTGGCTGGAGTAACGGTTGATGTGGTCAATGGCCTCATCGACACCGGACACCACCTTGATGCTGATGATGGGCGCCAGGTATTCCTCGTACCAATCCTGCTCGGTGGCGGCCTTGAGTGTGGCGCCGGGCTGGGCCGCTTGCAGCAAGGCCAGCGATTCGGCGTCGCAGCGCATCTCGACGCCCTTGGCCGCGTAAATGGCGCCAATCGCAGGAAGAAATTCGGCAGCCGCAGCACGCGCCACCAACAGCCCTTCGGCGGCGTTGCAGGGGCTGTACTTCTGGGTCTTGGCATTGTCAGCCACGTTCACGGCCATGGCCATGTCGCAAAAGTCATCGACATACACATGGCAGTTGCCGTCCAGGTGTTTGATGACCGGCACTTTGGCGTCGCGACTGATGCGCTCGATCAAACCCTTGCCGCCGCGCGGAATGATGACGTCCACAAACTGCGGCATGGTGATCAGCATGCCGACGGCTTCGCGGTCGGTGCTGGGAACCAGCTGCACCGCCTCGGCCGGCAGACCGGCAGCCAGCAGCGCCTGCTGCACCAGCGCGGCCAGCGCCTTGTTCGATTCAATGGCTTCAGAGCCGCCGCGCAAGATGCAGGCGTTGCCGCTCTTGATGGCCAGCGAGGCGGCCTCAATGGTCACATTGGGCCGGCTCTCGTAAATCATGCCGAACACGCCAATCGGCACGCGCATCTGGCCGACGCGGATGCCGCTGGGTTGCTGCTTCATGCCGATGATCTCGCCGATCACGTCGGGCATGGCGGCCAGCTGCTCGCAGCCCACGGCCACGGTCTCCAGCGCGTCGGCGCTGAGTTTCAAGCGGTCCAGCATGGGGCCGCTGAGCCCGGCAGCGGCGGAACGACTCAGGTCACGCTGGTTGGCCGTTTGCAGTGCGGCAAAGTTCTCGCGCAGCAGGGCGGCCAGCTGGGTCAGCGCCTGGTTCTTGAGCGCAGCCGGCGCTTTGGCCATCAGGGCCGAGGCGGCTTTGGCCTGGCTGCCCAGCGCTTGCATCAGGCGCGCAAGATCGCCGTCTTGGACAGGGGCTGTGGAGAGTTCGGGCGCGTTCATACCCCCATTTTGCCGCAAGCGTCCATGCGCTCGTTTATCCGCGGCTGCCTGGATGCCCGGATTCAATGTCGTTGTTGCAGCCACCCTTGAGTTTTTGGAGGTGGTTTATGTTTTTTGATCGATTCGCTTCATGTGATGGTGTGCATGGCGTGCGGTGCCGGTTGGCGGCCGGTGATCAGGTACTCCATCAGCGCTTCGACAGACCGGATCTCCCGATCGAAGGGCAACGCACCGGCGCCGCGAAAGAACAAGCCTTTGTCGGTTTCACCAGCCATCGCATGACCGAGTTGCTGGTCAATGCAGAACTGGCCCATGGCAGGGTTGCCATCGCGCAGGCCGCAGTGGCTCAGGCAGTCAAAAGACATATTGCACTTTTTCTTTTCGTGGGCATGCGCCTGCAGCTTTGATTCAATGCGCAGGTATTTGTTCAGCCAAGGGGTGCGCACGGCGCGTGCCGGCAGGCCGGCCACGCTGATGAACTCCACCATGTCTTGCGGCCCGGCCTCGGCCAACACCTGCTTGAAGGCCGGGTCCGCATCGCACTCCAGCGTGACCGCAAAGGCCGTGCCCAGCTGCACCGCCGCCGCGCCCAGCGCCTGCAGGCGCAGGATGTCGGCGTGGCTGCTGATGCCGCCAGCTGCAATCAAGGGAATCTCGCGCTCAATCCCCGCACTCTTGAAGAAAGCCAGCACCTGCGGAATCACACTCTCAAAGTCAAAGCGCGGGTCTTGCAGGTCGGCTACTTTGGCAGCGCCCAAGTGACCGCCCGCCAGGCGCGGATGCTCAATCACAATGGCGTCGGGTAGCCGACCTTTCTTTTCCCATTTGCGCACCACCAGTTGCACGCCGCGTGCGTCCGACAAAATCGGTACCAGGGCGGTGGCCGGAAAGTCACGCGCGATCTCTGGCAAGTCCAGTGGCAGGCCGGCACCGACGACGATGGCATCGGCGCCACTGACCAGCGCTTGGTGCACATAAGCCTCGTAAGCGCTCAGTGCTTTCATCACGTTGACCGCGATCAGGCCCTGGCCGCCGGCGATCTGGCGGGCACCTTGGATCTCTCGGTCCAGCGCCAGCAGGTTGGCTGCGTCAATCAGCTCGCGCGCATTGGTTTCTTTGTCCAGGTGACCGGTTTGTTCCATCAGATCGGGGTGGCGGCGGCGCAGGTCTACAGCCGAGACTGTGCCGATGGCGCCCAAGCGGGCCACGGCGCCGGCCAGGCCGCTGGCGGACACCCCCACGCCCATGCCGCCTTGCACCACAGGCAGTAATTCCCGCCCGGCCAGTTGAAGCGGCCGTAGCCCGCCAGCCAGCGCGAGTGCTTTGAAAGTTGCTGTCAGTTCATTGCGAAATGACTTGTCCATCGTTAATCACCTCCTGTTGAAATGGACCTAAGCCCATGTTCAAGACTAACGATGTGGACAGGTCCTGACCTTGTTGTGCATCAAGCACAGGCGCTTTTGTCTGTCCGGATCAAACTGGGGGTTTATTGAGAGGGGCAGGCGCATGGCCTGGGTCAGCTGGTTGCGCGTTAGCGCTGCAGCGGTCGTGCACTGCGGCCGGCCTGCGGCGCCGCGCAACTGGTGCACAACATGCCGGCCAGTCTGTGCAGCGATTGCCAGCCATCAGTTGGCCAGTCGGGTTGCTTGAGGCCTTTGACGATGCCGTCCACCTTGTGCGCTGACTGCAGCAGCCTGGCCAGGGTGGCTTCGTCGATTTGCGGCAGGACACGCTCGAACAGCTTTTCTTTGGCACCCCAAACGCGGTTCTCCCTGAGCGCCATCGGTAAGGGCCGGCCGGCGGCCATGGCGTCTTTGACACGTTTTAAGCTGCGTATGTCTTCGGCCAGTGCCCAGTGCACCAGCACCTCGGACTCACCTTCGGCCTGCAGGCCGTCGAGCATGCGGGCCACGCGCAGGCCCTGGCCGGCAAGCACCGCTTCTGACAATTTAAAGACGTCATAGCGCGCCACATTGAGCACGGCGTTTTCAACCTGGTCAAAACTGAGCACGGTGGGCTGGCGCGGGTTCAGCGTCGGGTAAAGCAGCGCGAGCTTCTGGATTTCCTGGTGCGCTGCCAGCAGATTGCCTTCGACGCGCTCTGCAAAAAAATGCAGGGTGCGCTGGCCTTCTTCGCCGGGCGCAACCTGCAGGCTGTGCTGTTGCAAGCGCTGGGCTATCCAGGCCGGCAGGTGGCGGCGATCCACCGGGTCCAGCCGGAGGGTCACGCCAAAGCTCTCGAGCGCGCCAAACCAGGCGCTCTTGGTACTCAGGCTGTCGAGTTTGGGCAGCAGCACCAAAGTCAGCGTAGCGTCGTCACCCTGTGCGCGCGGGGCGATTTGCTGCAAGGCGACCGAGCCGTCTTTGCCGGGCTTGCCGCTGGGAATGCGGATTTCTACAATTTGCTTGTCGGCAAACAGACTCAGTGAGCCGCCGCTGG
>JAIPDA010000091.1 GCA_021737905.1 Rhodoferax sp. | reverse complement strand
ATGGCGCGGATCTCGTGCTCTTTGACGTTAAATGAGATGTCAGAAAGTGCTTTGACGCCACCGAAACTCAAGGAGATGTTGTTCACCTCCAGGATCACTTCACCGATTTTTTTCTCTGCCATGGTGCTCTCTTGCTCGTTTCGGGGTCAGGCTGCCGCTTTGACGGTTGCAAAGGTTTTGGCGTCATCGATCTTGAGCGTTGCGCTGACGCTGCCGCTGCGACCATCTTCAAACTTCACCACCGTTTCGATGAACTGCGTGGTCTTGCCCAGGTAAAGCGCATCAACAAGTGGCAGGTACTTGTCGGCGATGAAGCCACGCCGCACCTTGTTGGTTCGGGTCAGTTCGCCGTCGTCAGCGTCTAGCTCCTTGTGCAGCACCAGAAAGCGGCTGACCTGCGAGCCGGCCAGTAACTCGTCTGCGCTCAGGTCGGCATTGACTTTTTCAACACATTCCTGAATCAGCTGGTAGACCTCGGGCTTTTGCGCCAGGTCGGTGTAGCCGGCGTAGGGCAGGTTGCGACGTTCGGCCCAGTTGCCTACAGCGTCAAAGTCGATGTTGAGCATGACGCAGACTTTTTCCCGGCCATCGCCGTAAGCAACTGCTTCTTTGATGAAAGGAAAGAACTTGAGTTTGTTTTCTACGTACTTGGGCGCGAACATGGCGCCGTCATTGACGCCGCCTTGAATGCGGCCCACGTCTTTCACGCGGTCAATGATCTTCAGGTGGCCCTGGCTGTCGATGAAGCCGGCGTCGCTGGTGTGGTACCAGCCGTCAGCGGTCAGCACTTCGGCCGTGGCCGCTGGATTTTTATAGTATTCCTTCAAGAGCCCGGCCGACTTGACGAGGATCTCGCCGTTGTCTGCCACTTTGATCTCGACGCCGCGAATCGGCACGCCCACGGTGTCGGCGCGCGCCTGGTCGTCGGGCTGCAGGCAGACGAACACCGCAGTCTCAGTCGAGCCGTAAAGCTGCTTGAGGTTGATGCCGATAGAGCGGTAAAAGGTAAAGAGGTCGGGGCCGATGGCTTCGCCGGCGGTGTAGGCCACACGCACACGTGAAAAGCCCAGGTTGTTGCGCAGCGGTCCGTAGACCATCAGGTCGCCCAGGAGGTACAGCAGGCTTTGCAGCGCACCTATCGGCTGGCCGTTCATGCGCGCGGGGCCTACGCGTTTGGCAACAGCCATGAAGAAGTTGAACATGCTGCGCTTGAGGCGGCCGGCGTCTTCCATGCGGATCATCACGCTGGTCAGCAGGCCTTCAAAAACGCGCGGCGGTGCAAAGTAATAGGTCGGTCCGACCTCTTTCAGGTCGATGGTCACTGTGCTGACGTCTTCCGGGCAGTTCACCACATAGCCGCAGCACAACCACTGGGCGTAGCTGAAAATGTTTTGCCCGATCCAGGCCGGCGGCAGGTAGGCCAGCACTTCTTCCTGGCCGCTGAGCTTGTCAAATTCGGCGCCGGCTTGTGCCCGGTCTATCAGCGTGCTGTGCGTGTGGACCACGCCCTTGGGGTTGCCGGTGGTGCCCGAGGTGAAGAACATGGCCGCCACTTCGTCGGGCTGGCCCAGGGCGAGTTGCGCCGCAAAGAAACCGGGCTGGCTTTGCGCAAAGCTGCGCCCGGACTCAATCAGTGCGTCCAGTGAGCGCAGCCCCGGCTCTGCATAGTTGCGCAGGCCGCGTGGGTTGTCATAAATCAGGTTGGCCAGGTCCGGGCAACGGTCGCGGATCTCGAGCAGTTTGTCAACTTGTTCCTGGTCTTCGACCATGGCCAGACGCACGTCGGCGTTGGTGATGGGGAAAACGCATTCGGCGCCGACGGCGTCCTGGTAAAGCGGAATCGGAATGGCGCCCAGCGACTGCGCCGCCAGCATGGTGGCATAAAGGCGCGGCCGGTTGGCGCCGATGACCACCATGTGCGTGCCCCGCGTCAGGCCGGCCTGATGCAGGCCGCAGGCAATGTGCTCCACCAGCGCGGCCATGCTGGACCAGCTGTGCGCCTGCCAAATGCCGTATTCCTTTTCGCGCATGGCTGGCGCGTCCGGGCGCTCGGCAGCGTGTTTCATGAGCAGTCGGGGAAACGTTGTCTGCATGATGGACTCTTTGAGGGGGACTGACTTGCAACCGATAGTAAGTTTGAGTTTGACGTCAAGTTGTCATTTGAACGACAATTTGAGGGTCAATCCCCTCCGGACTTTCCCGTATTGGCTGCCACGGTGGCCCTTGCCCGGTGCTTTTTCAGCTTTTTGCGCAGCCGGACAGCCCCCGCGCACAGGCTGAGTGTTTGAAAGTCAGCCCATGTTTCCTCTTGCTCCCGCCGCCAAGGACTTGCCGCTGCACCAGCGTCGGCGACGCCCGAATGCCCAGGAGTTGCAGGGCATTCCTTGGTTAGCGCTTTTATTGCCCGCTGAGCGTGAACGCGCGCAGGCCGAGCTCATGGTCGGCGATGCACTGGCGGGCGACTTCGTGTGCCGCATCGGCAAGCCGGTGACTTACTGGTTTGGCGTGGTCGAGGGCCTGCTGAAAATGAGCACCGACAACGCCCAGGGCATGACCATGACCTTCACGGGCGTGCCGCCGGGTGGCTGGTTTGGCGAGGGTACAGCGCTCAAGCGCGAGTCTTATCGCTACAACATCCAGGCCCTGCGTAACAGCGTGGTGGCGGGTTTGCCGCTGGAGACTTTCCATTGGCTGCTGGACCATTCCATTGGATTTAACCGTTTTGTGATGAACCAGATCAACGAGCGATTGGGCCAATTCATTGCGGCGCGCGAAATTGACCGCATGACCAACCCTGATTTGCGCGTGGCGCGCAGCCTGGCTGCTTTGTTCAACCCGGTGCTTTACCCGGGCGTGGGTGAGATTTTGCGCATCACACAGCAGGAATTGGCTTACTTGGTTGGCCTCTCGCGCCAGCGGGTGAACGAGGCTTTGCGCAGCCTGCATGCGCAGGGCATCATCCGGGTGGAGTACGGCGGTTTGCGTGTGCTGGACCTGGCCGCTTTGCGCGCCAATGTATTTGCCAGCACCGCCAGAGGGCCGGGCTGAATCGATGGCTCGCCTACATTTGTCAGTTGACCCCGCTACTTGACCCACCACCACCCGACTTTGACCCCACCATGACCCAGCCTCCAGCGCCCCCCAAACCGCCTGCGACCCCAGCTGCTGTTCGCATACGCCGCGCTGACACCGCCAGCGCGCCGGCCTCCACCGGCAGCACCGTGCGGCTGAACAAGCGCATGGCCGAACTGGGCATGTGCTCGCGCCGCGAGGCCGATGACTGGATTGAGCGGGGCTGGGTGCGCGTTAACGGCAAGCCGGCCGAGATGGGTCAGCCCGTATCGCCGGCGGACCGCATTGAAGTGTCTCAACAGGCCGAGCATCAGCAGCGCCAGCAGGTCACCATCCTGATCAACAAGCCAGTCGGTTATGTCAGCGGCCAGGCCGAGGACGGGCATGAGCCGGCGGTGGTGTTGGTGCAGCCGCAAAACCGCTGGCGTGAATGCAACAGCCGCATGCGTTGGGGCCACGAACAATTGCGCGGTCTGGCACCGGCCGGTCGCCTGGACATCGATTCGATCGGTCTGCTGGTGCTGACCCAGGACGGCCGCGTGGCGCGCCAGCTCATTGGCGAAGACTCTGAAGTTGAAAAAGAGTACCTGGTGCGCGTGAGCTACGGCGCCGAAACGGTGAATGTGCAGAGCGCGTTTCCGCCTGGGCAGCTCCAACGCTTGTGCCATGGGCTGAGTCTGGACGGTGTGCCGCTCAAGCCGGCCCAAGTGTCATGGCAAAACCCGGAGCAGCTGCGATTTGTGCTCAAGGAAGGCAAAAAGCGGCAGATTCGCCGCATGTGTGAGCAAGTGGGTTTGTTGGTGACCGGGCTCAAGCGGGTGCGCATTGGTCACGTCAACCTGGGGCATTTGCCCGTCGGGCAGTGGCGGTACCTGGCCTCGCACGAACGGTTTTAATCCGCCGTGTCTGAGCGCTGGGCAGGCTCCACCGCATAGCGGGTCACGACTGGCGGGCCTTCTGCCACATGAAAAGCCAGCTTGCGGTCGCGCAGCGCCACATCAGCGGCTGTGATGCGGTCAAAGCGGCGCAGGTGCTCGGTCCAAGATTCGTCGACGATCTGTTCCAGGTAGCGCCCCGGCTCACTCATGTCGTGCAGCAGCTCCCAGCCCAGCGCACCTTGGCGCAGCCGGCTGCGGCGGCTGTCCTGCATCAGCGCCACAAAGGCGGCGGCACGCGCCGGGTCGATCAGGTATTCGATGGTGGCCACCACATGCCCGGTGCGCGGCGGGGTCTGTGCCACGGGCACTTTGAACTCGCGCGAGGGCGTCAGATCTTCTTCCAGACCGTGGTCTGTGAGCCTGCGGGTTGCGACCAGCATGGCGATGGCGCCTGTCAGCGCCGCGACCACCAGACTGCTCGTGAGCGAGGCCATCGTGGCCAGCTGGCCCCAGATCGCAGCACCCAGGGCACTGCCACCCATGATGGCCATCTGGTACATCGACATGCCGCGCGCGCGCACCCAGTCCGGCAGCGTCATCTGGGCAGAAACGCTCAACGTGTTGGCGGCGCACAGCCAGGACATGCCGGCCAGCATCATGGCCGGCACGGCCACATAAACATTCGGTGCAAAAGCCATGACCAGCGTTGTCAAAGACTGCAGCAGCGTGCCCGCCAGCACCAGCTGCTTGCTGGGCAGCAGCTGCCGCAGCCGGGGCAGCACTGTGGTGGTGACGATGGCGCCCGCGCCCATAGCGGCCAGCAGCAGCGTGTAAGTGGCGGCGTCGCCACCCGCAAGCCGCTTTGCCAGCAACGGCAACAGCGCCAGCAGTGCCGTTGAATGAAAAAAGAACAGCGTCACCCGCAAAAATACACCGCGCAGGGGCGCAGACTCGCGCACAAACTGCAAGCCAACGCGCATGGCGCTCATCAAGCGTTCGCGCCCCAGCGGGCTGGGCACGTGCTCGCGGCGCCAGCGCATGACAACAAAGCCGGCCATCACCGACAGCGTGGCGTTCAGCAAAAACACGTAGGCCGTCCCGGCGCTGGCAATCAGCGCGCCGGCCACGATGGGCCCGATGATGCGCGAGGCGTTCATGGCCACGCCGTTCAATGCCAGGGCAGAGGGCAGTTGGTGCCGCGGCACGAGTTCTGGAATCAACGCAGCGAACACCGGCCAGCGCATCGCCAGGCCGATGCCGTTGGCAAAGGTCAGCGCCAGCAACAGTGGCGGCGTGATCAGATTGAAAAGTACTGCTACGCACAGCACCGCGGCGGTGCCGGCCAGCCAGAACTGGGTCACGATGAAGTAACGGCGGCGGTCCAGAATGTCGGCCAGCGCCCCGCTCGGCAGGCCGAGCAAAAAAACCGGCAGGGTAGCGGCGGTCTGCACCAGTGCAACCCAGATGGGTGAACTGGTCAAAGACGTCATCATCCAGGCCGCCGCCACGTCATTCATCCACATGCAGATGTTGGCGGTCACCCAGGTGCCCCACAGCAGACGAAAGACGGGGATTTTGAGCGGCGACCATGCAGAAGCCGGTGCTTCGGGCTTGCGGGTCTTCAGGCCGTCAATCTCCGGAGGGTCGGGTGGGAGCAACGGCATGGGCGGGTGCGGGTGGCGGTCTGAGGGGTGCTGTGCGGCTTCAGGCTGAGAGCGTTTCCCAGCGTTGCAGGGCTTCCATCAACTCTTCCTCAATCTTGCTGTTGCGCGCATTGAGTTCGGCGGCGCGTTTGGCGTCACGGGTGTAAAGCGTGCCGTCATACAACTCTTGCTCAATGGCTTTTTGCTGAGACTCCAGCTGCTGTATCTGGGCCGGCAGGCCTTCGAGTTCGCGTTGGTCCTTGTAGCTGAGTTTCTTTTTAGGCGCGTTGTCGGCCTCTGACTTGGCTACCTGTGCGGGCCCCTTACCCGCACCCGCAGGTTTAGCGCTGGCAGCGGGTTTGCCGCTTCCAGTGATCTGGGCGGCCCGCTTGGATTGCGTGATCCAGTCGGTCACGCCGCCCTCGTATTCGCGCCAGAAGCCCGGGTTTTCGGGTGTGCCTTCGTAGGCGATGGTGCTGGTGACCACGTTGTCCAGAAAACGCCGGTCGTGGCTGACCAGAAACACCGTGCCTTCGTAGTTTTGCAGCAAGTCTTCCAGCAACTCGAGTGTGTCGATGTCCAGATCGTTGGTCGGCTCGTCGAGCACCAGCACATTGGCCGGCCGGGCAAACAGACGTGCCAGCAGCAAGCGGTTGCGCTCGCCGCCTGAGAGCGTGCGCACGGGCGAATTGGCGCGCGCCGGCGAAAACAAAAAGTCGGTCAGGTAGCTCTTGACATGCTTTTTCTGCCCGTTGATCTCTACCCACTCGCTGCCCGGGCTGATGAAGTCCTCCAGGGTGGCGTCCAGGTCCAGCGCGTCACGCATCTGGTCGAAGTAAGCCACCTGCAAATTGGCGCCCTGGCGAATCTTGCCCGGTGGATCGGTCAGGTCGGGCTGCAGCTCGCCCAGAATGAGCTTGAGGAGCGTCGTCTTGCCGGCACCGTTCGGGCCCAGCAGGCCGATCTTGTCGCCGCGCAGCAAGGTGCCGGTGAATCGGTTGACGATGATCTTTTCGGCACCCGGGTGGCCAAAACTTTTGGATACATCGCTTAGTTCGGCCACGATCTTGCCGCTTTTCTCGCCGCTGGAGACATCCAGATTCACGCGGCCAACAGCGTCACGGCGGGCGGCACGGTTGTCACGCAGCGCTTCAAGCCGGCCGATACGCGCCACACTGCGTGTGCGGCGCGCCTCAACACCCTTGCGTATCCAAATTTCTTCCTGAGCCAGCAGCTTGTCGGCTTTGGCGTTGATCACCGCCTCTTGCGCCATCTGGTCTTCTTTGGTGATGAGGTACTGTGCAAAGTTACCAGGGTAGCTGCGTAACTTGCCGCGGTCCAGCTCGACGATGGCCGTCGCTACTTGGTCCAAAAATGCCCTGTCGTGGGTGATGGTGATGATGCTTCCATTGAAGTTCACCAGCAACTCTTCGAGCCAGGCGATGGAGTCCAGGTCCAGGTGGTTGGTGGGCTCGTCCAGCAACAACACGTCAGGTTTAGCCACCAGTGCTTGCGCCAAAGCCACCCTTTTTTTGGTACCACCGGATAGCGAGCCCACGATGGCGTCTTTGTCCAAGTGCAGGCGGTGCAAAGTTTCCTCAACCCGTTGCTCCCAGTTCCAGCCATCAAGTGCCTCTATTTCTGATTGGAGTGCATCAAGGTCGGTGTTTTCGTCCGCAGACAGGTACTGCTCGACCACATGGCGCGTACGCGCCAAGCCGGCACTGGCTTCATTGAACACGGTCGCGTGTGGGTCCAGGCTGGGCTCTTGGGGGACATAGGCAATGCGCAGGTTCTGCTGCAGCTGCAGCGCACCATCGTCCGCTTTTTCTAAGCCGGCGAGAATTTTCAGCAATGAAGATTTGCCAGTCCCATTGCGACCTATCAGGCCTATGCGTTCGTTGGCTTCGAGTGAAAAGTCTGCGTGGTCCAGCAGTGCGACGTGCCCAAAAGCGAGTTGAGCGTCCAAAAGAGTAATGAGTGCCATATAGAGGCCGCATTATCCCGGTAGCCATGACCATGGCCCTCACACAGAGACAGACGCAAAGATGCTTCAACCAAACCAGCGGCACTCCAGCGCTGAACAACGCCCCGTACGCCAAGGCATATCCTCAAAGTGAAACTTTACTGCCTACCCAAAAGCGTGCTACAGTAGAAGGCTCTGCTTGGAAAAAGTGCCTGTTCAATTTGCGGATTGGCGGCACCGAGAAGAGAAGAAAAACTTAAAATCATTTGTTGCGGCTTCAAAAACCGTGCTATGATGGTAGGCTCTGCTGAAAAAGCAGGACAAAGTCGCTGCAAAGCAACAACGTTCTGACAGTAGAAAAAGTTGAGAATTATTTGACACGGACAAAAAATCCGGTATATAATTTGAGGCTCAGCTGATTTCAGCTAACAGCAAGAACGGTGGCTTAAAGCCTCTCTTCGATGCCGGGATCATTAAAAATTTACAGCCGATAAGTATGGGCGTTTGAAGGCGACTGCCAGGCTGCACAGCGATGTGTGGCCAGGTCTTCTGACCTTAAACGCTCATAGAGATAGAAATAGGTAACATCGAAAGATGTCACTTTCAATTCCGTTTTTATGAGTTTTCTTCTCGTGTTCAGCCTTGGTTGAGCGCGGGGAGTTGAAATATTGCAGTGATTAAACTATAGAGTTTGATCCTGGCTCAGATTGAACGCTGGCGGCATGCCTTACACATGCAAGTCGAACGGTAACGGGTTAAGCCGACGAGTGGCGAACGGGTGAGTAATATATCGGAACGTGCCCAGTCGTGGGGGATAACGTAGAGAAATTTACGCTAATACCGCATACGATCTAAGGATGAAAGCGGGGGATCGCAAGACCTCGCGCGATTGGAGCGGCTGATATCAGATTAGGTTGTTGGTGAGGTAAAAGCTCACCAAGCCGACGATCTGTAGCTGGTTTGAGAGAACGACCAGCCACACTGGGACTGAGACACGGCCCAGACTCCTACGGGAGGCAGCAGTGGGGAATTTTGGACAATGGGCG
>JAIPDA010000090.1 GCA_021737905.1 Rhodoferax sp. | reverse complement strand
CGTCCTGGTACGTGGTGAAGTCCTGCGCCATGGCGGTGGGAATGGTCTGGTTGCGCGGCACAATGCGCTCGACCAGACCGCCCATGGTTTCGATGCCCAGCGACAGTGGAATCACATCGAGCAGCAGCAAATCATCGCCGGTGTGATTGCCGGCCAACTGGTTGGCAGAAATCGCCGCTCCCAAAGCAACCACTTCATCGGGGTTGAGGTTGGTCAGGGGCTCTTGAGCGAAAAATTCTGCGACTGCAGTCTGGATCTGCGGCATGCGCGTTGAGCCGCCCACCATCACCACGCCCTGAATGTCGTGTTTATCTAATTTGGCGTCGCGCAAGGTCTTGCGCACTGCGGCCATGCTTTGCGCAGTCAGCGCAGCAGTGGCAGACTCAAAATCAGCCTTTGAAAGCAAAACCTGCAGACGACCTGCCGATAGATCGAGCGAAAAATCCACGCTGGAATGCGTGCTGAGAGCTTCTTTGGCTGCACGGGCAGCACGCCGCAATGCGGCCTTGTCTGCAGCCGTCTCCAGCGCAGAAAAACCAGCTTTTGCCAATACCCAATCGGCCAGCACACTGTCGTAGTCGTCACCGCCCAATGCAGAGTTACCACCGGTTGCAATCACTTCGAAAACGCCTTGGGTCAGCCGCAAGATAGAAATATCAAAGGTTCCGCCGCCCAGGTCATAGACCGCAAAAACACCTTCGCTTTGGTTGTCTAAGCCGTAGGCGATGGCCGCAGCAGTTGGCTCATTGATCAGCCGCAGCACATTCAGTCCGGCCAGTTGTGCGGCATCTTTGGTGGCTTGGCGCTGAGCTTCGTCAAAGTAAGCAGGTACCGTGATCACGGCACCAAAGACGTCGTCGTCAAAAGTGTCTTCGGCGCGAAACCTGAGCGTCGCCAGGATTTCAGCGCTGACTTCGACCGGACTTTTTTCACCGGCAACAGTTTGCAATGCCACCATGCCGGGCTTGTCGATCAATTGGTAAGGAAGTCGCTCCGGCTGGGCAATATCGCGCAGCCCTCGCCCCATCAAGCGTTTGACGGATGAAATCGTGTTGTGCGGATCTTCCAGCTGGGCGGCCAGCGCCTCAAAGCCGATCTGGCGCTTGTCGGCACTGAGGTAGCGCACCACGCTGGGCAAAATCATCTGCCCTTGGGCGTCAGGCAGACATTCGGCCACACCATTGCGCACGCTGGCCACCAGCGAGTGCGTAGTTCCCAGGTCAATGCCAACAGCAATGCGTCGCTGATGCGGGTCTGGCGCCTGGCCGGGTTCTGAAATCTGGAGCAATGCCATGAATTTTTAGGAGGGTAACAAAAGGTCAATGCGCGTTTCAACTTCGGATGCAAAACGTTGAATGAACATCAGGCTGCGAACTTCGCCGGCAGCTTTGATGGGGTCTTTATCGTGGTCAAGTGAGCGCGCAATCAGTGTGAGCTGCGTTTTTTGGGCTGCTTGGGTCTCATTGGCTAGCTGTTCGAGCTCGCGCAAGCTGTTGGCGTCTTCAAGCGATTCACGCCAAGTCATTTGTTGCATCAAAAACGTAGACGGCATGGCGGTGTTGTTCTCGGCTTGAATCGGCGCGCCATACAGCTCACACAGGTAGCTGGCACGCGCCAAGGGATCTTTCAATCGTTGATAGGCTTCATTGATACGCACCGACCACTGCATGGCCAGACGCTGAGCCACAGCGCCTTGGGCTGCAAACTTGTCAGGATGGGCTTGGCGCAGCAGCTCTTTCCAACGCGCATCAATCAACTCCCGCGACTGCTCAAACTGCATGGGCAGTTCAAACAGTTCGAAGTCATTGGATTGCAGGTTCATAACAAAGAAAGCCCGAGAAAAAGCCGCCAGCACCGGGGGTGAAGGCGGCAACCGTATGAGGGCCTGGGTAAAGACTCAAACGCGAAAGCTCTCCCCGCAGCCGCAGCGGTCACGCTCGTTCGGGTTGATGAACTTAAAGCCTTCGTTCAAGCCTTCGCGCACAAAATCGAGCTGAGTGCCGTCTATGTAGGGCATGCTTTTAGGGTCGACCAGAACCTTGACACCATTGTCTTCGAAGATCACGTCTTCAGGCGCGATCTCATCAGCGTATTCAAGTTTGTAGGCCAGACCGGAGCAGCCGGTGGTTTTAACACCCAAACGAACACCGACACCTTTGCCGCGCTTGGTCATGTAACGCGTCACGTGGCGCGCGGCTGCATCGGTCAAAGTTACAGACATTGTGGTGACTTCAAAATTAGTGAGCGTGCTTTTGCTTGTAATCGTTGACTGCTGCCTTGATCGCGTCCTCAGCCAGGATGGAGCAATGGATCTTGACGGGCGGCAGGGCCAACTCTTCAGCGATGGCGCTGTTCTTGATGCTCGCTGCCTCGTCCAGGGTCTTGCCTTTGACCCACTCCGTCACCAGCGAGCTTGAAGCGATGGCAGAACCGCAACCGTAGGTCTTGAAGCGTGCGTCTTCGATCACGCCGGTCAAAGGGTTGACCTTGATTTGCAATTTCATGACGTCACCGCAAGCGGGCGCGCCCACCATGCCGGTGCCAACCGAATCGTCGCCTTTTTCAAACGAGCCGACGTTGCGGGGGTTTTCGTAGTGGTCCACCACTTTTTCGCTGTAAGCCATTGAATTAACTCCTGTACTGGATAAGTTGAGCCAAACGGACAACCGGTCGGCTTGAAGTGTGATGAATCAGTGCGCCGACCACTGGATGGTAGACAGGTCTACGCCGTCTTTGAACATTTCCCACAGCGGAGACAACTCGCGCAATTTAGCGACGTTTTCTTTGATGGTGGCCACCGCGTAATCAATCTCTTCTTCGGTGCTCCAGCGGCCAATGGTCATGCGCAGGCTGCTGTGGGCAAGTTCGTCGCTGCGACCCAGAGCGCGAAGCACATAGCTGGGCTCCAGGCTGGCCGAAGTGCAGGCCGAACCACTGGACACCGCCAGGCCCTTGATACCCATGATCAAGGACTCGCCTTCAACGAAGTTAAAGCTCATGTTCAGGTTGTGGGGCACGCGCTTGACAGCGTGGCCGTTCAGAAACACTTCCTCGACATCTTTCAGGCCTGCCAGCATGCGCTCTTGCAAGGCGCGGATGCGTTTGTTTTCTTCGTGCATTTCAGCTTTGGCAATGCGGTAGGCCTCGCCCATGCCAACGCACTGGTGCGTGGGCAGCGTACCCGAGCGCATACCGCGCTCATGACCGCCACCGTGCATCTGCGCTTCAAGGCGAATACGCGGCTTGCGGCGCACATACAAAGCACCAATGCCTTTAGGGCCGTAGGTCTTGTGCGAGGTCAGGCTCATCAAATCAACCGGCAAGGTGTTCAGGTCAATGTCTACCCGGCCCGTGGCTTGCGCCGCATCCACATGAAAAATCACCCCGCGCTCGCGGCAAATCGTGCCGATGGCCGCAATGTCCTGAATCACACCAATCTCATTGTTCACGTACATCACGCTGACGATGATGGTGTCGGGTCGAATGGCAGCCTTCAGCGCTTCCAGGTCAAGCAAGCCATCGGCCTGCACGTCCAGGTAGGTCACTTCAAAGCCCTGACGCTCGAGCTCGCGGCAGGTGTCGAGCACGGCTTTGTGCTCAGTCTTGACCGTGATCAGGTGTTTGCCTTTGGACTTGTAAAAATGCGCCGCGCCCTTGATGGCGAGGTTATTGGACTCGGTTGCGCCGCTGGTCCAGACAATTTCTCGCGGATCCGCACCGATGAGGGCGGCGACATTGTCACGGGCTTTTTCGACAGCGGCCTCGGCCTCCCAACCCCATGCATGACTGCGCGATGCCGGGTTGCCGAAATGCTCGCGCAACCAGGGAATCATGGCATCTACCACCCGCGGGTCACAAGGGTTGGTGGCGCTGTAGTCCATGTAAATGGGGAAGTGAGGCGTGTCCATGTCAGCTCTTAGATGTCGATAAAGAAAAAATCAGGCGAAGCGCAATGAATCAGCTCTTGGAAAAAGCTTTACCCAGTGCAAAAACAGAATTAGGCCCGGTGACACGCACAGATTTGACAATCGGTGAGCTGAAAATAGCCTTTTTAGCTTGCGGGCTGCTTTCAACAACCAAGCCTTTGGCCAATTGATCGTCGACCAGTTTTTGCAAAGTGACCGAAGCCAGAAAATCAACCATGCGGCTGTTGAGTGAAGCCCATAACTCATGGGTCATGCAGCGACCGGCTTCGCCCATGCAGTTCTCTTTGCCGCCACAGTGGGTGGCATCAATGGGCTCGTCCACCGACAAAATGATGTCTGCAACAGTGATCTGAGCTGCTTTTCTTCCCAATGAATAGCCACCGCCAGGCCCGCGGGTGGACTCCACCAGTTCATGGCGGCGCAGCTTGCCAAACAACTGTTCTAAATAAGACAGAGAAATTTGCTGCCGTTGGCTGATGGCAGCCAGCGTCACGGGACCGTTGTTTTGGCGTAAGGCCAGGTCAATCATGGCAGTGACCGCAAAGCGGCCTTTGGTTGTGAGGCGCATTTCAAGATTCCTTAAAAAATAATTGCTTTACTACCGTTTTTTCGTCAACCCTGACAACTTTTGGTGGTCCGGGTTTTGATGAATCTGCCCTCTTGAGCGGCTCAAAAGCGGTCAGCGAAAACAGTCTTTTTTGGGATTTATCTCGACTGAATTGATCAAGTATAGACCAAAAGCCTAGCGATTTAGTCGACCTCTCTAGGCATGGGGGTATTTAAGGGTTTACCCGAAATTTGCCGTTCAAGGTGCCAGTGAAATGGGGTCGGTCCCGGCCGCACCAAAAGCCCTGGCTTTGAGCTGGCTGAGCTGGTCACGCACGCGCGCAGCTTTTTCGAACTCCAGGTTTTTAGCGTGATCAATCATTTCTTTTTCCAGGCGTTTGATCTCACGTGCGATGTCTTTTTCGCTCATGTCTTCCACCTGCGCTTTTTGCAGCTCCAGTTTTTGCGCCTCTTTGCCAGACTTTTCACTGTAGACGCCGTCAATCAGATCTTTGATGCGCTTGACCACGCTGCGCGGTGTGATGTTGTGGGTCACATTGAAAGCAAGTTGCTTGTTGCGACGGCGCTCAGTTTCACCCATGGCTTTTTTCATGGAGTCGGTCATCCGATCGGCATACAAAATCGCCCGCCCGTTGAGATTGCGGGCCGCCCGGCCGATGGTCTGGATCAAGCTGCGCTCAGCGCGCAAAAAGCCTTCCTTGTCAGCATCCAGAATCGCGACCAGACTGACTTCGGGAATGTCCAGGCCCTCGCGCAGCAAGTTGATGCCCACCAGCACGTCAAAGGCACCCAGGCGCAGGTCACGCAAAATCTCGACCCGCTCGACTGTGTCCACGTCACTGTGCAAGTAGCGCACCTTCACGCCGTTGTCGGTCAGGTAGTCGGTGAGCTGCTCGGCCATGCGCTTGGTGAGCGTGGTGATCAGCACGCGCTCATTTTTGTCAACCCGGATGCGGATTTCCTGCAGCACATCGTCCACCTGGTGCGTGGCCGGGCGCACCTCAACCTGCGGATCCACCAGACCCGTCGGCCGGACCACCTGCTCAACCACGCGACCCGCATGCGCGATCTCATAAGCGGCCGGTGTGGCAGAAACAAAAATTGCTTGCCGCATCTTGCTCTCAAACTCTTCAAACTTCAGCGGCCGGTTGTCCAGCGCGCTGGGCAGGCGAAAACCATAGGCCACCAAGGTGGTCTTGCGCGCCCGGTCGCCGTTGTACATGGCGTTGAGCTGGCCGATCATGACGTGGCTTTCGTCTAGAAACATCACCGCGTCCTTGGGCAGGTAGTCGCACAGGGTCGACGGCGCTGAGCCCGGCGGTGCGCCGCTCAAATGCCGGGTGTAGTTTTCAATGCCTTTGCAGTGACCGATTTCGCTGAGCATTTCCAGGTCAAAGCGGGTGCGCTGTTCGATGCGTTGCGCCTCGACCAGCTTGCCCTCGCTGATGAACTGCTTGACGCGCTCAACCAGCTCAAGCTTGATGGTTTCCACCGCCATCATGACCTTATCGCGCGGGGTCACGTAATGGCTTTTCGGGTAAATCACAAAGCGCGGGACTTTTTGGCGGATGCGCCCGGTCAGCGGGTCAAACAGCTGCAGCGACTCGATCTCATCGTCAAACAATTCAACGCGTATAGCCAACTCGGAATGCTCGGCCGGAAAGATGTCAATCACATCGCCGCGTACGCGGAAAGTGCCGCGCGCAAAGTCCTGCTCATTGCGGCTGTACTGCATGCGGATCAGGCGGGCGATCACATCGCGCTGGCCCATCTTGTCGCCGACGCGGGCAATGAACCGCATCTGCGTGTAGTCCTCGGGTGCGCCAATGCCGTAGATTGCGCTGACGGTGGCCACGATGATGGTGTCACGCCGCTCCAGCACGCTCTTGGTCGCCGACAGCCGCATCTGCTCGATGTGCTCGTTGATGGCGGAGTCTTTTTCAATGAACAGGTCGCGCTGCGGCACGTAGGCCTCAGGCTGGTAGTAGTCGTAGTAACTGACGAAATACTCGACCGCGTTCTTCGGGAAAAACTCCCGGAACTCGCTGTACAGCTGGGCTGCCAGGGTCTTGTTGGGCGCAAAAACGATGGCCGGGCGGCCCAGCCGGGCAATCACATTGGCCATGGTGAAAGTTTTGCCCGAACCGGTCACGCCCAGCAAGGTTTGGAACACCTCGCCATCGTTCACGCCTTCGACCAACTGCTCAATCGCCGTGGGCTGATCACCGGCCGGCTCGTAGGGCATGAACAGCTCAAAGGGCGAACCCGGGTAACGCACAAAGCGACCGGGTAAGGCCGGATCATCCGATTCGGGCAAGGGACTGAGTACTTGAGAGGCTTCTTGTATAGACATCATTAACGCCCCGCTAAAATTACGGGTAACAGAACAGAATACGACATTTGGGCTTTGTGCGTGAAAGTTGCCCGGGGGCGGCTGATGGCCAGGTCCATCGTTACCCCCTGGTCTGGCTGAAGTTCTGTATTTATTTCACTTTAATGGAAAGCTTTTCATGTCAATGTTCACCGCTGTCGAAATGGCCCCACGCGACCCGATCCTGGGTCTGAACGAGCAATTCAACGCAGACAGCAATCCCAGCAAGGTCAATCTCGGCGTCGGCGTCTATTACGACGACAGCGGCAAACTGCCCTTGCTGCAGTGTGTTCGCGCGGCCGAAAAAACCATGGCCAACGCGCCAACAGCCCGCGGTTATCTGCCGATTGACGGTATCGCCGCGTATGACGCCGCCGTCAAAAGCCTGGTCTTTGGTGCCGACAGTGAAGCCGTCAAGTCCGGCCGGGTAGCCACCATCCAGGCCATTGGCGGCACCGGCGGCCTGAAGGTCGGCGCCGACTTCCTCAAACGCCTGAACCCGAATGCCAAGGTGATGATCAGCGACCCGAGCTGGGAAAATCACCGCGCCTTGTTCACCAATGCAGGCTTTGAAGTACAGACCTACCCCTACTACGACGCGGCCAAGCGCGGCATCAACTTTGAAGGCATGCTGGCCGGCATCAAGGCGGCTGCGCCGGGCACCGTCGTGGTTCTTCATGCCTGCTGCCACAACCCGACCGGCTACGACATCACCGCCGCCCAATGGGATCAGGTGATTGCCGCAGTCAAGGCGGGCGGTCTGGTCGCTTTTCTGGACATGGCTTACCAAGGCTTTGGTCACGGCATCGCTGAAGACGGCGCCGTGATCGGCAAGTTTGTTGCCGCCGGCCTGAACTTTTTTGTATCCACATCTTTCTCTAAAAGCTTCAGCCTCTACGGAGAGCGTGTGGGCGCCCTGAGCGTGCTCTGCCAAAGCAAGGAGGAAGCCGAGCGCGTGCTCAGCCAGCTGAAAATCGCCATCCGCACCAACTACAGCAACCCGCCTATTCACGGCGGTGCCGTGGTCGCTGCCGTTCTCAACACGCCCGAGCTGCGCACGCTGTGGGAGACAGAACTCGCCGAAATGCGCGTTCGCATCAAGCAAATGCGCACCTTGTTGGTCGACAAACTCAAGGCCGCCGGCGTCAAGCAGGACATGAGCTTCATCACCACGCAAATCGGCATGTTCAGCTACTCGGGCCTCACCAAGGACCAGATGGTCCGCCTGCGCTCTGAATTCGGTGTTTACGGCACGGACACCGGTCGCATGTGCGTGGCTGCGCTCAACAGCAAAAACATCGACTACGTCTGCGCCGCCATCGCCAAGGTGATGTGAGGGCCGCTCAGCGGCCGCCCCACAGCATGGACCGCATGGAAATCGACGCCAGCTGAAAACTGGTGTTGAAAAACTCCGGCTGCTCGCCGGGCGCCACGGCACCGGCCGGGGACAGCAGGGGTAAAAAGTGCTCATGGCTGGGGTGCGCCATGCTGGCCAGACTGCCCAGCTTTTGAAAATTCTGCAGCGCATCCAGCTGCCCCTGCTGAACCTGGCCGGCAATCGTTTGGTCAAACTCCAGCGCCCAGTCGTAGGCCTGGTTGCCTGCCGCTCCGCGCTGCGCCTGCTGCAGGTTGTGCACCACGTTGCCGCTGGCCACGATGAGCACGCCGCGCTGGGGCAAGGCCTTGAGCTGGCCGGCCAGCGCGTAGTGCTCTGAAGGAGCCCGGCTGTAGTCCATGCTCAGCTGCACCACGGGGATGTCCGCCGCAGGAAACATGGGCTTGAGCACCGACCAGGCGCCATGGTCCAGGCCCCAGCTGGTGTCCAGACCCAAAGGTGCC
>JAIPDA010000089.1 GCA_021737905.1 Rhodoferax sp. | reverse complement strand
GTGTTTGGCACTGGATCGGCCTGGCCTGATCTTGCGGTAGCCAGCCTGATGGCGGCGCTCGCCTTGCACGGTGGCTGGACCGTGCTGCAGCAGGCGCGCGGTGAACTGGGCGAAGATAGTGCCAAGGAAGACCGCCATGGCCACGTCCACTGAGCCATCGGGCAATCGCAGATTTGACGGCTCCGCCCACGCCCAACTGATCCAGAGCGCAAAAACTGCATTCTCCGAAGATCAAGCCTGGCTTTACCTAGAGGCGGCCCATGTCGTGGGACAGTTGCACATCAGGCCACACCTGCAGACCCACGCACAGATGCTGAACTTGTCTGTGCGCACCCGCGACTGGCCCGAGGCTGTGGGACAGTTGTTGCGCCTAGCGCTGGTGCCGCTGGGCCACCTGAGCGGTCGTCTGCCGCTAGGCAACCCGGGGCGGTCCACGGTGAGCGCCTTCGAGCCTTTGCCTGTGCGTTCCGAGCTGGCTGAGCTGATAGCCCGTGCACGCGACCATTGAAATGGCTGCCGGTTAAAATACGTCGCATGCGTGCTTTCCTGATCATGTTGATGCTCACGCTGCTGCCGTTGCAATTTTCGGCTGCAGCGGCAGCGTCGTGCTGCGGCCACGTTCCTGCCACGCAGGGGCCGCAAGCCACGCACCATCAGCCCGGCCATGGGCAGGCAGTAGAGGGTGTTAATCACGGGGTCGTTGGGGACAGCGGCTTTGATCTCGATTGCGGAAACTGCCACGCGAACTGTGCCGCCGCTTTTACGGCGACCAGCGCGTTTATGACTATCTCCGCAGGTTCTGAACAGGTCGAACACCTCACCGAACGCCGCTTGTCACCATGGCATGAGCAACCGTATCGTCCCCAGTGGTTCACCCCGACAGGTTCGGGGTTGAACGACGTCGGCTGATGCGCTGACAGGCACGACTTTCCCGATCCTCCAGGCATTAAGTGGCCGCCGTCTCACGCGGTGGCCGACCCGGGTCGTTTTGGAAGGACTCTCTCATGACCGCTCGCTGGACCCAGCGAAATCCCAGATGGACGTGGCTCGCCGCCGTTTCCATCCTTCTCTTGCTGGATCAATCCACCAAGTCATATTTTTCCACCATCCTCAAACTGGGTGAAGCGGTTCGGGTGACTGACTTGCTTAACTTCGTTCATGTGCTCAACACGGGCGCGGCATTTTCATTGTTGGCCGATGCCAGCGGGTGGCAACGCTGGTTTTTCATCGGCGTCTCAGTGCTGGTGGTGGGTGTCGTTTCGGTGGCGTGCCTGGCGCCGCACGTTGAGCCGCTGGACCGCTGGGCGGGCGCCTTCGTGGTGGGCGGTGGTGGCGGAAATCTTGTGGACCGCATTCATATCGGCGCTGTGGTGGACTTCCTAGACTTTCACTGGCGCAATATCCATTGGCCGGCCTTCAATCTGGCTGATGTTTTCATCGTCTGCGCCGCGCTGACCTGGTGCCTTGTTTCGTTGAAAGCGCCGCCGCGCCAACTGACCCGCAAAAGCCCTAAGGAGCTTCCTTCATGAAGCGTGGATGGTTCTGGATCATGGGCGCGTGGGCCTTCGCTCTGGTGTCCACTCTCGGTGCGTTTTTCATCGGCGAAGTCATGGGCATGACGCCCTGCCTGCTCTGCTGGTACCAGCGCATCTTCATGTTCCCGCTTGCAATCATCCTGGGCATCGCCGCTTTCGCCGAGGACCGGCGCGGGGTCATCTATGCACTGCCGCTGGCCCTTGGTGGTGCAGCGGTGGCCGGATACCACACCGCACTCATCGCCGGGTGGGTGCCCAAGTGGTGGGTTCCTTGCGGCACCGGGCCTTCTTGCAGCGAGCAGAGGCTCGAAATCCTGAATGGCATCCAGATTCCCTGGCTGTCTCTTCTGTCCTTCGTCGCCATCGCCTTCCTGCTTTTTATTTATTTGAGAAAGTCCCGTTCATGAACGCCAAAAAATTCACCGTTATCGGTCTGCTAGCCATCGTTGCCTTGTTCTTCTACCTGGGCATGAACGCCTACAAATCGCGCGTGCAGGCCGCGCAGGAAGTGCAGGTCAAGGCCGAGCAGGCCCGCCTGGTGCGCATGCACTCGCCGGTGTTTGGCCCGCAGAACGCACCGGTCACCATCGTCGAGTTCTTTGACCCAGCCTGCGAGACCTGCCGCGCGTTCTATCCCATCGTCAAGAACCTCATGGCGCAGTACCCCACCGACGTGCGTCTCGTGATCCGGTACGCGCCGTTCCACCAGGGTTCGGACATGGTGGTCAAGTTGTTAGAGTCGTCCAAGAGCCAGGGCAAGTACCAGGCGGTGCTGGAGGCCGTGCTTGCTGCGCAGCCCGCCTGGGCCGACCATAGTCAGCCTAACATCGAGACCGTTTTCGTGGTGGCTGAACAGGCAGGTCTGGACATCACCAAGGCGCGGCAGGACATTGAGAAACCCGGCCTACAGTCCTTGCTGCAGCAAGATATCGAAGACCTCACTGCGCTGCAAGTGACCAAGACACCCACCTTCTTTGTGAATGGCCGCAGCCTGCCCAGCTTCGGGCCTGATCAGCTGGCCGCGCTGGTGGCTGAGGAAGTGGCCAAGGTGAAGAAGTGAAACAGATGGCCAACGCACTCACTTTCAACCGGCGTCAGACGCTGGCGATGAGCGTCTCATGGCTCGCAGCAGGTGGTGTCCTGGCGGGCTGTTCGCCCCAGGCACCCACTTTCAAGAGCACCGACATCACAGGGGCTGCGTTTGCACAGGACCTAAAGCTCACCGACCACACCGGGCAGGTGCGCACCATGGCCGATTTCCGCGGCAAGGCGGTGGTGGTGTTTTTCGGCTTCACGCAGTGCCCGGATGTCTGCCCCACCTCCATGACCACCTTGGCCGAGGTCAAACGCCTCATGGGTGATCAGGGCAAGCAGCTTCAGGTGCTATTCATCACGGTGGACCCGGAGCGCGATACGTTGACGCTGCTCAAGGAGTACATGACCAATTTCGACCCGAGCTTTCTGGCGCTTCGCCCCGAGCCGGCCGAGCTCAAGGCTGTGGCAGACAGCTTCAAGATTTACTATCGCAAGGCCGAAGGTACAACGCCCACCTCGTACACGATGGACCATTCGGCGGGCAAGTACGTGTTCGACACCAACGGCGCCGTACGACTGTTTTCGAGTTACGGAACCGAGCCCGCCGTGATCGCCGAAGACATCCTGAGCCTGCTGAAATCCATGGAAGGCTGAAGATCTGTTTTCGCCATGAAAACCCTGCTGCTCTACCTCGCTACTGCCATCGCCGAAATTGCGGGCTGCTACTTGCCGCTGCTGTGGCTGCGCGGTCAGGGGTCGGGCTGGTTGTTGTTGCCCCCCTTACTGTGAGCCAATGTCAGCTTCCGCTGCAAACAGGT
The DNA here is from genome assembly GCA_021737905.1 of Rhodoferax sp. Lineage (GTDB taxonomy): Bacteria > Pseudomonadota > Gammaproteobacteria > Burkholderiales > Burkholderiaceae_C > Polaromonas. The sequence goes on along the minus strand of JAIPDA010000089.1, from coordinate 5,364 downwards.
CAATGTCTTAAAAGATGTGACCGGCTGCAATGGGTCGATAGCTGTTCATCAGGCTTGTTCCCGTCGATGACCGCAATCAGCCTTAAACAGTCATTACCTCAGCCTACCAATGCCACGAAAAAACCGATTGATTCGTCCACGCGTAAGTCATTGATATATATGAGAGTGACGGGCGTACCTTCCGGACTTCGGCCTGCAACGGGTGGGGAGGGTCGGAGAGAGAATACGCAAACGGAGAGTAAAACGCGCCGGTTACTGGCAGAAATGGCTCTCTCCGCAGTCCGCAAGAACCCGCAGGAACCCGCGCAAACACGCGGTAGTAGGCAAAAAAAAGCCAACCCCGAAGGGTTGGTTTTTTCTTTATTGGTGGAGCTGGGGGGATTTGAACCCCCGTCCGCAAGCCTTTTTCGGGCAGATCTACATGTTTAGCGGTCTGATTTAAGTCTTACCCCCTGTGTCGCGCAGTCGCACGCTACACAGGGCGCCAGTACCCTATTGTCTTGCCCCGGGTTAAGGTACCCAGCCCGGTGCCAGCCGATGAAATTATCTTTACAGCCGGGAGCCTTTAACTTGCGCTAAAGACCCCTTGCCCAGCCCATCGGCCTGCTGTTGTAAAGCTCACAGGCAATTAAGCTGCGAGTGCGAAACGTTCGTCGTTTGCAGTTAGTTTTTTTGAATCAGTTTTACGAGCACATTCAGCTCGACATGCACCACACCGCGTCCGAACCCACGTCGAAACCAATGCAGCCCCAAGAGACTATCTTAGGGCATTTGCAAATAGGTCAATAGATCGCGGGCAGAGCCGATGGTGGCGTCTGCATTCCAGGCGGCTGTTTCGCCGCTGGCACCCAGGTAACCGTAAGCAGCGGCCACGGTGGGCATGCCGGCGGCGCGGCCGGCGATGATGTCTCGCTCGTCGTCGCCCACATAAATGCAGTGCCCGGGATCAAGCTGCAATTGGCGGGCGGCTTCAAGCAGGGGTGCGGGGTGGGGCTTGGGGTGCGGCGTGGTGTCACCGCAGACCACAGTGGCGGCCGTGGCAAACAGGGGCATGGCGCGGGTTAGTGGCAAGGCAAAGCGTTCGGCCTTGTTGGTGACAACGCCCCATTTCAAGCCGGCACGGTCGATCTGGCGGATGAGCTCTTCAACGCCTTCGAAGGCGTAGGTGCGCTCAGTCATGCAGGCTTCGTAGTTCAACAAAAACTCTTCTTTGAGCGCCGCAAAATCCGGATGCTCAGGGCTCAAACCCAAGGCCACACCGATCAGGCCACGCGCACCGGCGCCGGCCATGTGCCGGTAGTTGAGCAGGGGAAAGGATGACAGGCCGCGGTCGATGCGCATCTTGTTGGCGGCGGCGCCCAGGTCCGGCGCGCTGTCAATCAAGGTGCCGTCCAGGTCAAACAGAACCGCTTTGATACCTTCAAACAAAGGCCGGCTCATGCTTTGCGCATGCCCAACATGTAGTTGACGCTGGTGTTGGCGCTAAGCCAGTAGTGGCGGGTCAGGGGGTTGTATTCCATGCCGCGGGTGTGCGCCAGGTCCAGGCCGGCTGCGCGGGCATAGGCCGCCAGTTCGCTGGGCTTGATGAACTTGGCGAATTCGTGCGTGCCGCGGGGCAGCAAATTAAGGATGTACTCGGCACCGACGATGGCAAAGACAAAGGCCTTGGCATTGCGGTTGATGGTGGAGAAAAAAACATGGCCGCCGGGCTTGACCAATGCGGCGCAGGCACGCACCACCGATGAAGGGTCGGGCACGTGCTCCAGCATTTCCATGCAGGTCACCACGTCAAAGCTTTCGGGCTGCTCGGCGGCCAGGGTTTCGGCGCTGACTTCGCGGTAGCGAACGCCCTGGGTTTGCGCCTCCAGCGCGTGCAGCTGGGCCACTTTCAAGGCTTTGCCGGCCAGATCAATGCCCAGCACCTCGGCGCCTTTGCGCGCCATGGCGTCAGCCAGAATGCCGCCGCCGCAGCCGATGTCGAGCACCCGTTTGCCCGCCAGGGGCACGATGTCGTCGATCCAGGTCAGGCGCAAGGGATTGATCTGGTGCAAGGGACGGAACTCGCTTTCGGTGTCCCACCAGCGGTGGGCCAGTTCGGAGAATTTAGCGAGCTCGGCGGGGTCGGCGTTTTCAGTGGTGTGCATGAAGATGATTATCGTTGAGGCATAAAAAAACCGCGCCGGAGCGCGGTTTTTATAAGAGATCCGGAGGGATTACTTGTTAGCGCGTGTACCCACCACTTCGATCTCGACGCGGCGGTTTTTAGCGCGGCCTTCAGCGGTCTTGTTGTCAGCAACGGGCTGTTTCTCGCCTTTGCCTTCGGTGTAAACGCGGTTTTTCTCGATGCCTTTAGTCACGAGGTAAGCCTTGACAGATTCGGCTCGCTTGACGGACAACTTCTGGTTGTAAGCGTCGCTGCCCACGGAGTCGGTGTGACCGACGGCGATGATGACTTCGAGGCTGATGCCTTTGATCTTGCCGACCAGATCGTCGAGCTTGGCGCGACCTTCTGCTTTCAGGGCAGACTTGTTGAAGTCAAAGAAAGCATCAGAAGCGTAAGTGACCTTGGTGGCGGCTACAGCTGGGGCAGCTGGCCTTGCAACTGGGGCTGGGGCTGGAGCAGGAGCCGCAGCGCGGGGTGCTGGAGCTGGAGCAGGAGCCGCAGCGCGGGGTGCTGGAGCTGGTGCTGGAGCTGGAGCTGGTGCTGGCTTTGGAACAATCGCGCCATCGCAGCCTTTGGCGGCGGTTGCAGGTGTCCAGCTGCTGTTGCGCCAGCAGAGGTCGCCAGCGCCGTTTTTCCAGACCAGCTCGCCACTGCCGTTCCTCCAGTTGTCAACTGTTTGTGCGCCGGCAGCGGTAACAAGCGCTGCAGAAGCAAGCAACAAGGCCACTTTATTGAGTTTGTTCATGGTAGTCCTCTAGAGAAATACAGCAGCTAGGCTGCGATTACTGATCGATACGCCTGAAATGACCACCACCCCAAGCGTTACAACTATTGTGCCATACCTCATTCAGGCCTCAACCCAATTTAGCCACGGCAAAAACCCCAGTAGGCTTGCGCGGCTTCTTTTTGTGTTGCAGGTGAGCCACAGCAGCCCAGTTGACACAAGGCCTTAAAATGACGGGTTAGCCAGATTCAGCCCCCGGGCTGCATTGGCGCCCAATTTCAAGCATTGCGCTTATTTGCGACTTCTCTCAGGCCCCTCATGACCCAGTTTGCCAAAGAAACCCTCCCCATCAGCCTGGAAGAGGAAATGCGGCGCAGCTACCTCGATTACGCCATGAGCGTGATCGTGGGCCGCGCATTGCCAGACGCCCGGGACGGCCTCAAGCCGGTGCACAGGCGCGTACTGTTCGCCATGCACGAGCTCAACAACGACTGGAACCGCCCTTACAAAAAGTCGGCCCGTATCGTCGGTGACGTGATCGGTAAATACCACCCGCACGGTGACCAGTCGGTGTATGACGCCATCGTGCGGATGGCGCAAGATTTTTCATTGCGCCACCTGCTGGTGGACGGCCAGGGTAACTTCGGCTCGGTGGACGGCGACAACGCAGCCGCCATGCGTTACACCGAGATCCGGCTGTCCAAGATCGCCCAGGAAATGCTGGCCGACATCGACAAGGAAACCGTTGACTTCGGGCCCAACTACGACGGCAGCGAAAAAGAGCCGCTGGTACTGCCTTCGCGCATACCCAATTTGCTGATCAATGGCTCTGGCGGTATTGCGGTGGGCATGGCCACCAACATTCCGCCGCACAACCTGAACGAAGTGGTCGATGCCTGCCTGCACATGCTGAAAAACCCCGAGGCCAGCATCGAGGACCTGATGGAGATCATCCCCGGCCCTGACTTCCCGACAGGCGGCATCATTTACGGCATCAATGGCGTGCGTGACGGTTACCGCACCGGCCGCGGCCGCGTGGTGATGCGCGCCAAGTGCCACTTTGAAGACATCGACAAAGGTCAGCGCCAGTCCATCATCGTGGACGAGCTGCCCTACCAGGTCAACAAAAAGACGCTGCAAGAACGCATGGCCGAGCTGGTCCATGAAAAGAAAATTGAAGGCATCAGCCATATTCAGGACGAGAGCGACAAGTCCGGCATGCGCCTGGTCATCGAGCTCAAACGCGGCGAAGTGCCCGAGGTGGTGCTCAACAACCTCTACAAGCAAACGCAGCTGCAAGACAACTTCGGTATCAACATGGTGGCGCTGGTCAACGGCCAACCCAAGCTGTGCAACCTGAAAGACCTGATCCAGGTGTTCCTCTCGCACCGCCGCGAGGTGGTCACACGCCGCACCGTGTTCACCCTGCGCAAGGCGCGCGAGCGCGGCCATGTGCTGGAAGGCCTGGCGGTGGCGCTGGCCAATATTGACGAGTTCATTGCGATCATCCGCAACGCGCCCACACCGCCCGTGGCCAAGGCCGAGCTGATGCTCAAGCCCTGGGACAGCAAGCTGGTTCGCGAAATGCTCACCCGCACCCGCGCCGACGGCGGCGTGGTCAATGCCGACGATTACCGCCCTGACGGCCTGGACAAAGAGTTCGGCATGGGCACCGACGGCTTGTACCGCCTGTCTGAAACGCAGGCGCAAGAAATTTTGCAGATGCGTCTGCAGCGCCTGACCGGTTTGGAGCAAGACAAGATCGTCGTCGAGTACAAAGAAGTGATGGCCGAGATCGACGATCTGCTGGACATCTTGTCTCGCCCCGAGCGGGTTGCCACCATCATTGGCGACGAGTTGACTGTCGTTAAAAACGAATTCGGCCAGACCAAGCTGGGCGCGCGCCGCAGCCTGATCGAGCACAGCTCTTTTGACCTGAGTACCGAAGACCTGATCACACCCACCGACATGGTGGTGACTTTGTCGCACCTGGGCTACATCAAGAGCCAGCCATTGAGCGAATACCGCGCGCAAAAACGCGGCGGCAGGGGCAAGCAAGCCACAGCGACCAAAGAAGACGACTGGGTGGACCAGCTCTTCATTGCCAACACTCACGATTACATTTTGTGCTTCTCTAACCGCGGCCGGCTGTACTGGCTCAAGGTCTGGGAAGTGCCGGCCGGCTCGCGCGGCTCGCGCGGCCGCCCCATCGTCAACATGTTCCCCTTGCAAGAAGGCGAAAAAGTCACGGTGGTGTTGCCGCTCACAGGCGCCAACCGCAGTTTCCCGGCCGACCATTACGTTTCCATGTCCACCACCATGGGCACCGACAAAAACACGCCGCTGGACGACTTCAACAACCCGCGCAAGGCCGGCATCATTGCCGTGGACCTGGACGACGGCGACTTTTTGATCGGCGCGGCGCTGACCGACGGCAAGCACGATGTGATGCTGTTCTCGGACGGCGGCAAAGCCG
>JAIPDA010000088.1 GCA_021737905.1 Rhodoferax sp. | reverse complement strand
GGCTTAGCTTGTCCAGCGCATCAACGACACGAGTAGAACCAAAAAACCTGTACCGAGGTTGGTGGAGACCCACCTGCGAATCTGCGCCATGGCCGCAGCACCTGCGCTCCACTCGGACGCTGCCACGGCTTGGCCTAGCCTTTTGAAAAGCACGAAGCGGATGTGCATAAAGATAGCCACCATGACAATACCGAGCACCGCCATGACGGTCCAGGCCAGCGGCATCTCGAAGCTGCCACCCGACTGCACGACTTGCTTGGCCACCCGGCCCAGCATCCAAACACCGCTGATTAAAGTGAGCAGCGAAGCCACCAGCACCGCTTGGAAGAAGCGGCCAAGAACGTCATGCATCAGCCGCAAGCGGACTGACGCTTCGAGCTGAGCGACTGCCGGTCGCAGAAAGAAGTGGGCAAAGGCCATGCCACCGATCCATAGGACGATGGAAAAAACATGAATAGTCTTAAGGGTTGCGTAGATCATCGGTGAGTCCTTTTTTAGCTTATAGCAGGCTCAGGATCCACGCGCTGCCCCAAGCCCATTTCGCCAGCAAGAGCCCAGTCCTTGCAAGCAAAGCCACCCCCGACAGCAGCAGCCCGCAGACCAGCGCTATTGCAGGCATCACGACGATCGGTGGCGTCATATGTGCCTGATACCAGTCACTCGCCAATGATCAAAGCGCAAACTCATAGCCCACCGTGATGGGCGCGTGGTCTGAAAACCGCTCGTCTTTGTAAATCGCTTCGCTGCGCGCCAGCGCGGCAAAGGCCGGTGTGGCCAGGTGGTAGTCGAGCCGCCAGCCCACGTTCTTGGCGTAGGCCTGGCCGCGGTTGCTCCACCAGGTGTAGCAGGCGTCTGTGGTGTCAGGTTGCAAGTGCCTGTACACATCGACCATTCCGCCGCCTGTTTTGTCGTGGCGCAGCAAGTTGCTCATCCAGTCACGTTCTTCGGGCAAAAAGCCACTGTTCTTTTTATTGCCCTTGAAGTTTTTCAAATCAATTTCCTGGTGCGCGATGTTGATGTCGCCGCACAGCACCACTTCGCGACCGCCGCTTTTGAGCGCCTGCAGGTGCGGGCGCATCTCGGCCAGAAAACGGAACTTGGCGGCCTGGCGATCCTCGCCCGAGGAGCCGCTGGGAAAGTAGCAGCTGATGATGGACAGCTTGGACGCCGTGCTGCGGCCGGGGCGGTCAAAGCGCAACTCTACGTAGCGGCCTTCGGCGTCAAATTCGCTGGAGCCGTAACCGATGATGACCTCGCTCGGTTCGTGCCGGGTGTACACGCCGACGCCGGAGTAGCCTTTTTTTTCGGCGAACTGAAAGTAGCCCTTGAGGCCCGCCAGTGACTCGAAGCGCCCGGCCATGTCGGGGGCCTGGGCCTTGATCTCCTGCACGCAAATACAATCGGGCTTGGCTTTTTCAAGCCAGGCTTCGACGCCCTTGCTGGTGGCGGAGCGGATGCCGTTGAGGTTGAGGCTGGTGAGTGTGAACAAGGAATTTCCCATGACAACGATAAAAGCGGCCAACGACATGCTGGCCCAGGAGTTTGTGCAATTCTCGCTGGATTGCGGGGTGCTCAAGTTCGGGGAGTTCAAAACCAAGGCCGGCCGCATGAGCCCCTACTTTTTTAACGCCGGTTTGTTTGATGACGGCGCCAAGCTCGGGCGGCTCGCTAGCTTTTATGCGCAGCGCCTGGTGAGCAGCGGCATCGCGTTCGACATGATCTTTGGCCCGGCCTACAAGGGCATCCCGCTGGGTGCTGCGGTGGCCATTGAGTTGGCGCGCCTGGGGCGCAACGTGCCCTTTGCCTACAACCGCAAAGAGGCCAAAGACCACGGCGAGGGCGGCAGCCTGGTGGGTGCTCCCCTGAAAGGGCGTGTGCTGATCATCGACGACGTGATGAGCGCCGGCACCGCCGCACGCGAATCGATTGCGCTGATCAAGGCGGCCGGCGCTACGCCGCATGCTGTGGCCATAGCGCTGGACCGCCAGGAAATGGCGACTGAAACCCAGGCCGACGGCAGCACACGCGATGTGCCTTACAGCGCCGTGCAGTACGTGCGCGAGCAGGTCGGCTTGCAGGTGTGCGCGATTGCGGAACTCAGCGACTTGCTGGCCTACCTGAGCGCGCAACCGGGCAACGCCATGGGCGAGCACCTGGTGCGGGTGCAGGCTTACCGCGACCGCTACGGCGTGCAGTGAAGCCCAGGGCCTGAAGTCTGAGGCCTGAAGCTTAGCTGCCCGCGCCCATCAAAAACTCGTTCTTGCCGATGACCACGCCGTTGTGGCGCAGGATGGCATAAGCCGTGGTGATGTGGAAAAACATATTGGGCAGCGCCCAGTTTTTCAGGTAGTCCTCGCCGCGCATGGTGCGCGTGGCGGTTTTGCCGGACGGGAAGGTGACTTGCTTGTCTTCCAGGCCGTCGAGTGCGGCGGGCGGCACGGTCTTCAGCCAGGCCAGTGTCTTGTCGATGCGGCCAACCAACTCTTCGAGCGTGTTTTCGGTGTTTTCAAACACAGGCGCTTCCATGCCCGATATACGTGCGGCGCACAGCTTGCCGGCGTCGCAGGCAATGTAAATCTGCGTCTTGAAGGGCAGCATGTCCGGCGCCAGCCGGAACTGCACCAGCGCCTGTTCGTCATAGCCGCGCGCCTGCACATCGGCCTGTGCCTTGGTTAGCAGGTGGCGCAGGTTGCCCAGAAATTTAGCAAAAACGGGCAGGCTGGCGGAAGAAAGCGAGATGGTCATGGTGCGGGTTCCTGAGGTTGAGTTGAAAGCGGAAATTCGTGCCCGGCGATCAGCCGAGTTTTTTCTTGAGCATCTCGTTGACCTGCGCCGGGTTGGCCTTGCCTTTGCTGGCTTTCATGGCCTGACCGACCAGGGCGTTGAAGGCCTTGGCGTTGCCGGCTTTGTACTCTTCAACGTTCTTGGTGTTGGCGGCCAGCACGTCGTCGATGATGGTTTCTAGCGCGCCGCTGTCGTTCATCTGCTTGAGGCCTTTGGCTTCGATGATGGCGTCGACTTCGCCGCCCTCAGACCACAGGGCGTCAAACACTTGTTTGGCCGCGTTGTTGGAAATCGTGCTGTCGGCAATCCGGCCGATCAGGGCGGAGAGTTGAGTGCTGCTGACAGGCAGTTGTTCAAACGCTAATTCGCCGCTGTTCAAGCGCCGCGACACCTCGCCCATGATCCAGTTGCTGGCCAGTTTGGGCTGGCCGCAGGCCTTGGCCGTGGCTTCAAAGTAAGCCGCCATCGCCATGCTTTGTGTGAGCGTGGCTGCGTCGTATTCCGGCAGGCCATGGTCGCGTACAAACCGCGCCGCCATCACCCAGGGCAGCTCCACCATCTCGGAGCGCACGCGCTCCACCCAGTCGCGGCCAATCACCAGTGGCGGCAAATCCGGGTCGGGGAAGTAGCGGTAGTCGGCGGCGTCTTCTTTGGTGCGCATGGCGCGGGTCTCACCCGTGTCGGGGTTGAACAGCACGGTGGCTTGCTGGATGTCGCGGCCCTCTTCAATCTCTTCAATCTGCCAGCGCACCTCATAGTCAATGGCCTGCTGCATGAACTTGAAACTGTTTAGGTTTTTGATCTCGCGCCGCGTGCCCAGTGCAGCGCCGGGCTTGCGCACCGACACATTGGCGTCGCAGCGAAAGCTGCCTTCTTGCATGTTGCCGTCGCAAATGCCAATCCAGGTGACGATCTCGTGCAGCTTTTTGGCATAGGCCACGGCCTCGTCGCTTGAGCGCATGTCGGGCTCGGTCACGATCTCCAGCAACGGCGTGCCGGCGCGGTTGAGGTCAATGCCGGACTGCCCAATGAAGTCTTCGTGCAGCGATTTGCCGGCGTCTTCTTCCAGGTGCGCACGCACCAGGCGCACGGTTTTTTTCTCGTCGCCCAGCATGAAGCTGACCTCGCCGCCTTGGACCACCGGAATCTCAAACTGGCTGATCTGGTAGCCCTTGGGCAGGTCGGGGTAAAAGTAGTTTTTGCGCGCGAAGATGCTGCGCTCGGCGATGTGCGAGCCCAGTGCCAAGCCCAGTTCAATGGCACGCTCGACCGCGCCCAGGTTCATCACCGGCAGCGTACCGGGCAGCGCCAGATCCACAGCGCAGGCTTGTGTGTTGGGCTCTGCGCCAAAAGCGGTGGGCGCGCGGCTGAAAATTTTGCTTTGCGTGGAGAGTTGGGCGTGGGTCTCGAAGCCGATCACCACTTCATAGCCCTGAACCAGTTTGGCGCTCATGCTGCGGCTCCCGGTTGTTGTTCGTGGTGTTTGATTTTCAATTGGTATTGGTGCGCCACGTTCAGCAACTTGGCTTCTTGCAGGTAGTTGCCAATGAGCTGCAAGCCCACCGGCATGCCGCCTTCACCCAGACCGACCGGCAGGCTCATGCAAGGCAAACCGGCCAAAGATGCGGGCAGGGTGAAGATGTCAGCCAGGTAGCTGGCCACCGGGTCGTCGGCTTTGTCGCCGAGCTTCCAGGCGGTGGTGGGTGCCACCGGGCCGGCGATCACGTCGCACTGGGCAAACGCGCCTTGAAAATCATCGGCAATCATGCGGCGGATTTTTTGCGCCTGCAGGTAGTAGGCGTCGTAGTAGCCGTGCGAGAGCACATAAGAGCCGGTCATGATGCGGCGCTTCACTTCCTGGCCAAAGCCCTGGGCGCGGGTCTTTTTGTACATGTCGGTCAGGTCGGCAAAGTCAGCGGCGCGGTGGCCGAACTTGACGCCGTCAAAGCGGCTGAGGTTGGAGCTGGCTTCAGCGCAGGCGACGATGTAGTAAACGGGGATCGCCAAACCAGTGTTCCGAAGTTCAATTGGAATAACTTCTGCTCCTTCAACCTCTAGTCTATGAAGGGCATCTTTTATTGCATCGCGAACCTTGGGTGAGCACCCATCGACATTGCCCGACGGGAAGCCTTGCTCTATTGCAAGCCATGAACTCGGCACGCCAATTTTCAGAGCTCCACCATCTTTTCCGGCCCGGGCAAGGGGGCGCGACAAATCCCGAGAAAAGTCTTCTGTCGCCACATCCAGCGAAGTCGAATCCCGGTCCAGATCAGGCCCGCACATGGCGCTGAGCAGCAGCGCGCAATCTTCGGCGCTGCGCGCCATCGGCCCGGCCTGGTCCAGGCTGGAGGCGTAGGCCACCATGCCGTAGCGGCTGGCGCGGCCATAGGTGGGCTTGATACCGGTGATGCCGCAAAACGCGGCGGGCTGGCGTATGGAGCCGCCGGTGTCGGTGCCGGTGGCTGCCGGCGTCAGGCGCGCGGCAACGGCAGCGGCGCTGCCGCCCGACGATCCGCCGGGCACATGCGCTGTGTTCCAGGGGTTGGAGACCGCGCCATAGGCCGAGTTTTCGTTGGCAGAACCCATGGCGAACTCGTCGCAATTGAGCTTGCCCAAAGTCACCATGCCGGCCTGGCGCAGACGCGCAACCACGGTGGCGTCAAAGGGCGAACGGTAGCCGCTCAGCATGCGTGAGCCGGCTGTGGTGGCCAGGTCTTTGGTGACAAACACGTCTTTGTGCGCAATCGGCACGCCTTCGAGCGGGCCGGCGGTGCCAGCGGCGAGTTTGGCGTCGGATTCACGGGCCTGGGCCAGAGTGACTTCGCTGTTGATGTCCAAAAACGCGTTGTGCGGGTTGCCGCCCAAACGGGCTAAAAACCGGGTCGCGACTTCAACCGCGCTCACCTCTTTGTATTTGAGCAGGGCCGCGAGTTCGGCCACGCCCAAGTTGTGCAGTTTGTCCATGTCTTACTCAATCACTTTCGGAACCAGAAACAGGCCGCGTTCCACGGCCGGGGCGCTGCGCTGGTTGGCTTGGCGGTCGTTGGGCTCGCTGGCCTCGTCGGGGCGCAGGCGCAGCTCAATGGGCGGCATCGTGGGCATGGCGTCCACCGGATGGGCCATGGGCAGCACGCCGTCGGTGTTGACCTGACTGATTTGGCTAACGATGTCAAAGAAGGCGTTGATCTGGCCGAGCATTCGCTCGCCCTCTTCGGGTTGCAGCTCCAGGCGGGCCAAGTTGGCGATGCGGGCGATGTCTTGGGGTGTCAGTGCCATGGCTTTGAAAATAGGGCTGAAACGGGGTGTAAGTCAGAAGGCTGCAGGTGGGCCAAAGCCCTTGTCCTGTGGGCGATGCGTTATTATCCCGCCTTTGGAGTTGTCGCTTGCGCCAGCCAGATAATGGTGCGCTTTCACACCGGTTTTGGCGCCGGCGGCCGGCGCCAATCCCTTAAAAAAATTGATACATGGTGATCTGGCTTCGAAGTTCGCCAAGACACCCAACTGGACCCAACTATGTTTGAATCTTTCCGCCGGTACTTCTCAACGGATCTGGCGATTGACCTTGGCACTGCCAACACCCTGATTTTTGTACGTGACCGCGGCATTGTGCTGGACGAGCCTTCGGTTGTTGCCATCCGCCACGAGGGCGGCCCGCAAGGCAAGAAAAGCATCCAGGCCGTCGGCCACGAAGCCAAAGCCATGCTGGGCAAGGTTCCCGGCAACATCGAAGCCATCCGGCCCATGAAAGACGGCGTGATCGCCGACTTCACCGTGACCGAGCAGATGCTCAAACAGTTCATCAAGATGGTGCATCCGCGCAGCATCTTCCGCCCCAGCCCGCGCATCATCATTTGCGTGCCTTGCGGCTCGACGCAGGTTGAGCGCCGCGCCATCCGTGAAAGCGCCCTGGGCGCCGGCGCCAGCGACGTGTACCTGATCGAAGAGCCCATGGCCGCGGCCATCGGCGCCGGTCTGCCCGTCTCTGAAGCCAGCGGCTCCATGGTGGTCGACATCGGCGGCGGCACCACCGAAATCGGCGTGATTTCGCTGGGCGGCATGGTCTACAAAGGCAGTGTGCGCGTGGGCGGCGACCGCTTTGACGACGCCATCATCAACTACATCCGCCGCAACTACGGCATGCTGATCGGCGAGCCTACGGCTGAAGCCATCAAGAAAAACATCGGTTCGGCCTTCCCCGGCTCTGAAGTACGCGAAATGGAAGTCAAGGGCCGCAACCTGTCCGAAGGCGTGCCGCGCAGCTTCACTATCTCGAGCAACGAGATCCTTGAAGCGCTGACCGACCCGCTCAACAACATCGTCTCGGCCGTTAAGACCGCCCTCGAACACACGCCGCCCGAGCTGGGCGCCGATATCGCCGACCGCGGCATGATGCTGACCGGCGGTGGCGCCTTGCTGCGCGATCTGGACCGGCTGCTGGCCGAAGAAACCGGCCTGCCCGTGTTGGTGGCCGAAGACCCGCTGACTTGCGTGGTGCGCGGTTGCGGTATTGCGCTGGAGCGCATGGAGCGGCTGGGCTCCATCTTCACTTCGGAGTAAGCGCCGCTCGCTGCACAAATTTTTTGTAGTGAGCGTATCCAGCCATGCCTTTAGGAACGCTTGACCGCACCCCGCCGCCCTTCTTCAAGCAGGGTGCATCGGCTTTTTCTAAACTGCTTTTGTTCAGCGCCATGGCCCTGTTTTTGATGGTGGCCGATTCCCGTTTTCACATGACCCAACCGCTGCGGGCGGTGCTGGCGACAGCGCTTTACCCCGTGCAGTGGCTGGCCATGCAGCCGGTACAAGCCCTGCGAGCCATGGGCGACTATTTCATCAGCCTGGAGTCAGCGAAATCCGAGTCGCAGGAAGCATCCACCAAACTTTTGTCGCAGGCGCTTCGCGCCAGCCAGGTCGAGCAGCTCACGCTGGAGAACAAGCGCTTGCGCACCTTGCTGGACTTGCGCGAGCAGCTCAAGGTGGAGGGCATGGCGGCAGAGGTTTTGTACGACGCGGCCGACCCCTACACGCGCAAAGTGATCATCAGCAAAGGAATGACCTCGGGCGTTGCGCTCGGCTCACCTGTGATTGACGAATCGGGCGTGCTCGGTCAGGTCACGCTGGTCCATCCTTTGGTCAGTGAAGTCACCCTCATCATTGACCGTGACCTGGCGATTCCGGTGCTCAATGTGCGTACCGGCGTTCGCAGCCTTGCTTTCGGCGATGCCGCTGGCGGCGGTGGCCTGGAGTTGCGTTTCATGGGCAGCAACACAGATGTTTTGCAAGGCGACCTGCTCACTACCAGCGGTGTGGATGGCGTTTATCCGCCCGGCTTGCCGGTGGCCCGCATAGACCGCATCGAGCGTCGCGCCGAAACAGCTTTTGCCCGCATTCATTGCATTCCTTTGGCGCTGGTGTCGGGGGTGCGGCATGTGGTGGTGCTCACGCCGCAGTCTTCGCAAATTGCACCCCGGCCGCCTGAAGCTGCGCCTGTTGCCCCTGCCAAGAAAGGCGGCAAGTCATGATCATGCGCGGAGGGCAGCAGCTGTTGTTGCCGGCCAGTCCCACCTTCATCTGGGCCAGTCTTTTGGCGGCGCTTTTGTTGGACATGCTGCCTTTAGGTCGCAACCCCTGGATGCCCGACTTCATGGCTTTGGTGCTGGTGTTTTGGAATGTGCATCAGCCGCTGCGCATCGGTATTGCGCTGGCCTTTATGTTTGGTTTGGCTGTGGATGTTCACCAGACTGCGCTGCTCGGGCAGCACGCTTTGTCGTACACCACGCTGAGTTTTTTTGCGACCATGATCCACCGGCGGTTGCTGTGGTTTCCGATGTCGTCGCAGGCCATACAGGTTTTGCCTTTGTTTTTTGTATCGCACATGGTGGACCTGTGTATCCGCCTGGTCAACGGCGACGCATTTCCGGGCTGGAGTTTGTTGCTGGCACCTTTGATCGAGGCCTTGTTGTGGCCGGTGGTCAGCGTACTTTTGCTGGCACCGCAGCGCCGGGCGCCGGACCCGGATGAGAACCGGCC
>JAIPDA010000087.1 GCA_021737905.1 Rhodoferax sp. | reverse complement strand
GTCCGGGCCTGAACACAACATAGCCAGCAGTTGGCGCGCGGTGCGGCTCACGCGTTCAGCATGCACCCTGTCAACGTCAAATTTGCGCGCCAGACTTTGCACGGTGTGTGAGCGCAAATCGGTCTGCGGCGCTTCCCGGTCCAGCAAATCGTAGAGTGCACCGTGGCGCAATGCACCGCGGGCCACATGCATGGTCTCGATGTTCATCAAATCAAAAACCGCCCTCAGCACGCTGACGCCACCACCAATCACAGGTCGGCGATCGTCTTTGAGGGACTCCATTTTGAGGCGGTCTGCACTTTGGGCTTTGAGCAAGCGGTCCAGCAGCCAGTCCAGGCCTTCACGAGTGATCAGGCCTTGCGGCCAACCTGAGGCGCTCAGCACGTCACTGACGGCACCCACGGTGCCGGAAGAGCCATAGGCGGTGTCCCACAGCTGTCTTTCAAACAGAGGGGTAGCTTCTTCGAGTACCGCTTTGGCCGCAATTTCTGCAGCCTTGAATGCACGCTCGGTAAACTGTCCCTCAGGAAAATATTTCATGGACCAACGAACACTGCCCACCCGCAAGGACTCCATGGTTTGGGCTTCAAGCTCGCAACCCAGAATCATTTCGGTAGACCGCCCGCCAATGTCTACCACCAAGCGGCGCTCGGTCGATTGCGGCAGCAGATGCGCCACCCCCTGGTAGATCATCCGCGCCTCTTCACGCCCGGCAATCACGTCGATTGGAAAGCCGAGCAGCTGGTGTGCCCTGGTGAGAAACACATCGCGGTTCCTGGCCTCACGCATGGTTTGTGTGGCAACTGCGCGTACCTGGCTTTTCTTAAAGCCGGCCAGACGTTCACCAAAACGAGCCAGGCAGTCCCAGCCGCGTTGCATGGCTTGCTCGGTGAGGTTACGGTCCGCATCAAGTCCGTTGCCTTGACGAACTGTTTCTTTTAGATACTCAGTTGGACGGATGATGCCGTCATCGAAGCGACCAATTTCAAGTCGAAAGCTGTTAGAGCCCAAATCCACAGCCGCCAGTCGGGTTCCGTTTTGCATAATTCCTGATCAATAAATTTCAATGCCAGCATAGCATTCAGGTGCTATTTTTTAAACTGCACAAGCCAAAACAGCAAAGAAATGGCAGGCCGTTCCGGTGGCCACCAAAGCGTGCCATACCGTGTGGGCGTACTTCACCTTAGCGTCCAGTGCGAAAAAAATGACGCCTACTGTGTAAGCGGCACCGCCTAGCAGCAAAAGGTTTATCACCTCGGCAGACGCATGCCGCACCACAGGCAGCGCAGCTACCAGTACCAGCCAACCCATCAACAGGTAAAGGCTGGTGGACAGCCAGGGCGATGACATTTTGTTGCTAATTTTCAAGGCAGCACCCAACAACGCGGTCAGCCAGACCAGCCCCAGCGTTATCCAATCCGGCGTGGCGGCCGTGTTGGCCAGTGCAAAGGGTGTGTAACTGCCGGCGATGAAAAAAAAGATCGCGCCGTGGTCAAGTTTGAGAAAGAAATTTTTACCCCGCCCGTCGGGCAGCGCATGGTAAACCGTGGAGGTGAAGTACAGCAAAACCATCGTCAGTGCAAAGACGAGAGAACCTGTGCGCGGGGCTTCACCGGATGGATTGGCTGCACCCAGCAAAAACGGCACTGCTGCCAAGGCACCCAACAGTGCCGCGCCGTGGCTCAAGCTGTTGGCTAATTCTTCAGGCCGACTTTGTGTGCGGGAATTCATGCCTTAGGCCGAACCACTGGCAGCGCCAATGTCACCAGCCAGCAGGCCGTCAGCATCATGGCTGAGGCGATCAGCGCCCAGAGCAGGCCGCCCCACTGGTAGAGCAAGCCGGACAGCAGTGTTCCGCCAAAGCGGCCCAAGGCGTTGGCGGCGTAATAAAAACCGACGTCTTCAGCCGCTTTTTCACTGCCGGCATAGGCCAGCACCAGGTAAGAGTGGACCGAAGAGTTGACTGCAAACGCAATGCCGAAAAGCACCAGGCCGAAAACCACCACCCACTGCAGTTGCGGTGCGTGCATACCCACGGCCACAGCCAGCGCCGCGGTGATTGCTGCCAGGATGGCCGACCACCAGCGCGCCGCCGGCACCTCGCGGCTCAGGCCGTCATCACTGCGCCGCACGATCTGCGGTGCCAGCGCTTGTACCAGGCCGTAGCCAATTGTCCAGAGCGCTAAAAAGCCGCCCACCATGGTGAAGGTCCAGCCGGAGGCATACAAAAACACGGGCACGCCCACCACAAACCAAACGTCGCGTGCGCCGAACAGCACCACACGCGCCAGCGCCAGCAGGTTGATGCCCCGGTTTTTAGCCAAAAATTCTTTGGCGGTTTTCGAGGCATCTCGTTTGCCCATCAGGCGCGGCACAAACATCAGCACGCCCGCCAGTACCACGCCCAGCAGGGCGGCCATGACCCACAAAGCCGGACCAAATCCCAACTGGTCCAGCAGCAAGCCGCCCAGGAAAAAGCCAACACCCTTCATCGCATTTTTGCTGCCGGTGAACCAGGCCACCCACTTGAAAAGTTGACCGCTCCCTTGATTCTGTGCCCGGTCAGCGGTGATTTTGATGGCCGATTTACTGGCAGTCTTGGTGAGGTCTTTGGCAACGCCGCAGATACCTTGCGCGATCACCACCCACGTCACGGACAAGGCCGCAGTCCAGCCGGGATCCAGCAGGGAGAGCAGCAAAAAACCGATGATCTGCAAGCTCATTCCCACGGCCAGCATGCGGGCAATGCCGTAGCGTGTGGCCAGCCAGCCGCCTATCAGGTTGGCCAAAATGCCGGCAGCCTCGTACAGCAAAAACAGCAAAGCCAGCGAGAACGATGAGTAGCCCAGCCGGTAAAAATGCAGCAGCACCATCATGCGCAGCGCACCATCTGTCAGTGTGAAGCCCCAGTAGGCGGCAGTGACGATGGCGTAGTCGCGAACAGCGGCTTTGCGCTCGCTCAGTTGCGCCAGCAAAGTGTCTGACATCGGCTTCAGATGCCCGTGTTTTGCATGTGGCAGGCCAGGTCTACCATGCGGCAGGCGTAGCCCATTTCATTGTCATACCAGGCGTAGACCTTGAGCAGCGTGCCGTCGGTCACCATGGTCGACAAGGCATCAACGATAGAGCTGCGTGTGTCTCCGGCATAGTCTGCGCTGACAAGCGGGCGTTCTTCGTAGCCCAGAATACCCGCCAGAGGACCGCGGGCGGCGGCCGCAAAGAGCGCATTGACTTCTTCAGCCGTGGTGGGGCGCTGGAGCTCGAACACGCAATCTGTCAATGAGGCATTGAGCACAGGCGCCCGCACGGCATGGCCATTGAGTTTGCCCTTGAGCTCCGGGTAGATCAAGGCGATGGCCGTGGCGCTGCCGGTGGTGGTTGGTGCCAGGCTCAGCATGGCGCTACGGGCACGGCGCAAGTCTTTGTGCGGAGCATCCACCACGAGGTTGGTGTTGGTCGGGTTGTGGATGGTGGTGATCTGGCCGTGACGTATGCCTAGATTTTCCTGAATCACTTTGACCACAGGCGCCAGGCAATTGGTGGTGCAGGATGCGGCGGTCACGATACGGTCGCTGGCCGGGTTGTAGCGCTCATGGTTGACGCCCACCACCACATTAAGGACATTGCCGACTTTCACCGGCGCCGCCACGATCACGCGTTTGGCGCCACGGTCAAAATGGCCTTGCAGCGTCTCAGGGGTGAGAAATTTACCGGTGCACTCCAGTACCAGTTCTACACCCAAGTCGCCCCAGGGAATGTCAGCTGGCGCAGCATGGGTGCTAAATGAAATTGATTGCTGGTTGATTTGAACTGCATGCGCTTCATGCGCGCCGATCTCTGCGCGCCATTGGCCTTGAATGCTGTCAAACGCCAGCAAGTGGGCCGTGGCGGCTGCACCACCCTTGAGTTCATTGAGGTGAACCACATCCAGTCGGTTTGCTTGGCGGGGGTCATCCGCAGGTCGATGCGCTGCGCCCATGGCGGCCCGCAGTGCCAGACGCCCGATCCGTCCCATGCCGTTGATGCCAACTTTCATAATTATTCTTCCTAAAGGTGCTGGAGGGAAGTTTCAATTTTTGACCTCTGGTATGTCAATTGTGTGACAAAAACTTGACTCCACTTGGGTGACATCACATTGTCATACGACTCCGTTTCAATGCTTAAGCGCTCAAAAGTCAGTTACCAATGAGCCGGATTTCATCGCTATTTTTTCATCCTCTGGAGTTATCAATGTCACACAATTTCGACGACGACATCTGCAATCAATCTAACAATGAGCATTTTCAAAACGTGCTCGGAAAAGCGCTTGAAAACCCAGCCCGCCGTCGCCTGATCCGAGGCGGTTTCGGTCTGGCTGCGCTGTCAACCATGGCCATGCTGCCCGGTTGCGCCAGCATGGGCCAAACAGGTGCTGCCAAGACCACTTCGCTGGGTTTTCCGTCCATCGACAAGAGCGTGCTTGACAACGTGATTTTGCCGCCTGGCTACAGCTACAAGGTCTTGCATGCCGGTGGTGATCCACTTAACCGCAGCGTTGCCGCCTATTCCAACCAGGGCACTGAGACTGATGATTGGTCTGCCCGCATTGGTGACCAGCATGACGGCATGGACATTTATTACGTTGACGCCGCCGGCAAGTACTCTGACAAGGACACGGGTCGCGCTGTATTGGCTGTGAACCATGAAAGCTCTGCCGAGGCGCATTACCTGCACCCCAAAGGTCAGACTTCGAACGGCGTTGCCGGTCTCAAGTTTGACCAGTTTGGCCAGTGGAACCTGGGCACCCGCCCAGAGCTTGAAGTGCTCAAAGAAATCAATCTGCACGGCGTCTCTGTGGTTGAACTCAGCAAGAACGCCTCCGGCTGGAGCTACAAGCTCGACTCACCCTTGAACCGCCGTGTGACACCCCAGACGCCTGTGCGCATCTCTGGCCCAGCCGCCCACATGGCGGATATTCGCACCATGATGAGCACCCGCTATGACCCCAGCGGCGCTACCAGCCGCGGCACAATCAACAATTGCGGTCACGGCAAAACGCCATGGGGCACTTACCTGGCCTGCGAAGAAAACTGGGCCATGTATTACCAGATTCCCGTGGGTGCGAACGCGGGTGATGCCAAGACCGTGGCTTCGCGCAAGCGCTATGGTGTCGCCAGCGCAGCCCTGACCAGCGCCAACAAAACAGAGCGCAGCCAGGGTTGGCACACCGTGTCGGCCAGTGATAACCGCTTTGCCCGCTGGAACATTGCCGCATCCGGTAACTCGGCAGCAGAAGATTTCCGCAACGAGCCCAATACTTTTGGGTTTAACCTGGAAATTGATCCTCTGGCACCCAATTCAGTGCCCGCCAAACGCGTTGCCATGGGTCGCTTTGCACATGAGGCAGCTGTTTGCGGTATGCCTAAACAAGGTGCTCCGCTGGCCTTTTACATGGGCTGCGATTCCCGTAACGAGTACATCTACAAATTTGTCTCGACAGCCAATTGGGATGCCAAAGACATCGGCGGCGGCATGGCGGCCGGTGACAAGTATTTGTCAGAAGGCAAGCTGTACGTTGCCAAGTTCAATGCTGATGGCAAAGGTCAGTGGCTTGAGCTGACGATCACGGACCCGCGTATCGCCAACCACACGGCTTACCGCTTTGCCAACCAGGCAGATGTGCTGATCAACGCACGTCACGCGGCTGATGCGCTGGGCGCTACCCCAATGGACCGCCCTGAGTGGGGCGCAGTCAACTACCAAAATGGTGAGATCTATTTCGCGTTGACCAATAACAATGCCAGCAACCGCACACCGACCAAGGTCAATGCAGCCAACCCACGTGCTTACATGGACGTGGACGGCAAAAAGGGCGCAGGCAACCCTAGCGGCCACATCATCCGTTTCAAAGAAGATGGCCAAAGCGCCACTGCCATGGGATTTGCCTGGGATATTTTTGTGTTCGGCGCCGAAGAAGATGCCGGTGATGCCAATTTGTCCGGCTTAACGGCTAAAAATGCATTCTCTTCGCCCGATGGTTTGTGGTTCAGCAAGGCATCAGGCATTTGCTGGATTCAGACCGACGACGGCGCCATGACCGACGAGACCAACTGCATGCTGCTGGCAGCGCTACCCGGCCAGGTGGGTGATGGCGGCAAGGTCACTGTCAACAATGCCATGACCGTCGGCGGTGCCCAGGTCACGGGCAAGCAGGAAACCTTTATTGGTGCTGCGCTGGGTGAGACCCGTTTGCGCCGCTTCCTGGTGGCGCCCAAAGGTGCTGAGGTCACCGGTATCACCGAGACCGAAGATGGCAAGACACTGTTTGTCAACATCCAGCACCCGGGTGAGAACACACCGGCCCTGGGCAATGCAGCGCAATACACGCTGGAAAGCACCTGGCCCGGTAATGTTGGGTACGGTCCGGTGGGTCGTCCCCGCTCTGCGACCCTTGTCATCACACGCAATGACGGTGGTCTGATCGGCGTTTAATTCAGTGCCTTGTTAAAGAAGCCGCTGCCCCGAATGGTGCAGCGGCTTTTTTCATGGCCTTAGGTCACAAATGAGTCATTGAACAGACTTTTCATTGACACAGCCAATCGTTAGCATCGCTGCAGGTAAAGATGAAGATGTTTACCTGGTGAATCTCTGAGAAAAAACTCAACAGAAAGAGCAAGCCATGACTAACTTACAGACCTTCCATGCGTGCGCCGTTTGATGCACTAGGCGATACCGGCCCCCAAGGAGCGCCGGACAATGATGATGATGAAAAAGGTCAGCGCTTTCGCACTATTTTCATTTCTGACATTCATCTGGGAACGCCCGGCTGCCAGGCGCTGGCATTGATGGACTTTTTACGCACCCACCCCAGCGATACGCTGTACCTGGTGGGCGATATCATTGACGGCTGGCAGCTGCGCCGCAGATGGTATTGGCCACAGGCCCACAACGACGTTGTCCAAAAGCTCTTGCGCCGCGTTCGCAAAGGTTGCCGCGTGATTTATGTGCCCGGCAACCATGATGAGTTTGCACGTGATTTCATTGGCCACCACTTCGGCGGGATCGAAGTGGTCCAGGAGGCTGTTCATGTAACGGCAGATGGGCGCAGTTTGTGGATCATTCACGGCGACTACTTTGATGCAGTGGTGCAGTGCGCCAAATGGTTGGCTTATCTGGGCGACAACCTGTATGAATTTACCCTGCGCATGAATCGTCACCTCAATTCTCTGAGGGGTCGCTTGGGTCTGCCTTACTGGTCACTGTCGGCCTACCTCAAGCAAAAAGTCAAAACTGCGCTGAATTACGTGACCGACTTTGAGGAGGCCGTAGCCAACGAGGCTAAAAAGCGCGGACATGACGGCGTTTTGTGCGGCCACATACACCGCGCCGAAATGCGGATGATCAATGGTGTTCTGTATTGCAACGATGGCGATTGGGTAGAAAGTAGGACAGCACTGGTTGAGCACTATGACGGGCGTCTGGAAATTTTGCACTGGGAGCCTTCCCATGAAGTGCAAAAAACTTCGCAGCCTGCAGAGCTCGTCACGGGCGCGGCGGCTTCATGAAAATTGCGCTGGTCACCGATGCATGGCTTCCGCAAGTCAACGGCGTGGTGACGACTTTGCTCGAGTTGGTCAGAGACTTGGAGTCGCGCCGGCATGAAGTTCTGGTGATTCATCCGGGTCAATTCAAGACCAAACCCTGCCCCGGCTATTCAGGTATTGACCTCGCACAGCGGCCCCGTGCGCAGCTCAGCCGGCAACTCGATGAGTTCTTGCCGGATGCCATCCATGTGGCCACCGAAGGCCCATTGGGCTGGGCAGCGCGTGGCTACTGCCAGCGCAATAAACTGCAATTTACGACCGCCTTTCACACCAAGTTCCCTGAAATTCTCAAAGCGGCCTTGCATGTGCCGCTGTGGATGGGATATGCCTTGTTCAGACACTTTCACAAGCATTCAGCCGGCATCATGGTTCCTACCCAAGGTGTTCTGGAGATGCTTCGTGCTCGCGGATTTAAAAATTTGCGTGCTTGGACCCACGGTGTGGACACTGACTTGTTCCGCTTTCATGGCGATGCCAGGCTTTACCCGAAGCTTGAACCACTGCAGCGTCCGGTCTCTTTATTCGTAGGTCGTGTTTCTTACGAAAAAAATATCCAGGCCTTTTTGCAGTTGGAGATTCCGGGCACCAAAGTGGTCTGTGGTGTCGGGCCATTAGAAGCCTCTCTCAAGGCCCGCTACCCGGGCGTGCGCTGGCTGGGCTTGCTGGCGCGTGATGAGCTGGCCAAGGTCTATGCGTCCGCTGACGTGTTTGTTTTCCCCAGTCGCTCAGAAACCTTTGGTCTGGTGATGCTTGAAGCCATGGCTTGCGGCACGCCGGTAGCGGCTTACCCGGTGGACGGTCCGCTGGAAGTGCTGAGCACTCCCGAGGGTCACCAGGGCGGTGTTCTGCATAAAGACTTGAAAGAGGCGATTACCAGCGCGTTGCAAGTTCCACGCGCACAGGCGCGTGAGCGTGCTATGCATTTCAGCTGGGGTGCGGCTGGGCAGTTGTTTCAGGACCACCTGGTAGCGGCCAGGCCTGTCAGTCAATATCCACGCAAGTCTGGAGCCTTGACGTCTACCTGATGTTCGAAGGGCTAAGAGTGCGTGCCGCTGGAAATTAGTGTTACGACCAGTCCCGGTCAAAATGCCCAATGAGACAATCCGGAAAAATCAAATCGACAAAATAATTTATCGCTTAGGGCAGAGGTTTTAGGGGCTCAGTTTTTCAAAAAATAAATCCCTACCAAGACCAAGATGACTGAAAGCGCGGCCGAACTCAATCGACCTTCCTTGAAGAAAAAAATCGAGATCAACATGGCGAAAACCACAGACGTCT
>JAIPDA010000086.1 GCA_021737905.1 Rhodoferax sp. | reverse complement strand
GCGCCAAGGTGCTGCTCGTGTCGATGTTGGTGATGTTGGGGAAAGCGCGGACCAGGTCATTGTCAAAGCTGGGCTTGCGTTGCCCGGCAGTAGCCGGTGCCGGCAAGGGTGCACGAAAAGCACTGATGTAGCTCAGCGGCACGTCAGCGAGTTCACTGACCGGGTAAATCACAAAGAAATTCACGCGCATGGAAGTCCAGTCCACTTTGCGCATGCTGGTGATGCGTGTTTCGCTGAGTACGCCCCCAATGTCAAAGCGCAGTGTGTCACCCAACTTCAAGCCCAGCGTATCAGCCAGACCTTGCTCGATGCTGAGCGCATTTTTTTCTTCAGGTGTCCAGCGGCCGGCCAATACCTGGTTGTGGGCCGGCAGCGCAGCGGCATTGGAGAGATTGAACTCACGGTCTACCAGACGCTGGGCGCGCGCGTCTGCATAGTCTTCGGGCTTGACCGGCTGGCCATTGACGGCCACCAGACGGCCGCGAATCATGGGAAACCAGTCAAAGCGGCTCACGCCGGCTTGCCGCAGTGCTTGTTGAAAGGCTTCACTTTGCTCGGGTTGCACGTTGATGACGAAACGGTTCGGTGCATCCGGCGGTGTCGCCTGGCGCCAGCTGCTGATGAGGTCGGTGCGCAGCAAGACCAGCAGCACCAAGGCCAGCAGGCCCACTGCCAGCGCACTGACTTGCACCACCGCAAAAGCCGGCCGCGCCGCCAACT
Source organism: Rhodoferax sp. (assembly GCA_021737905.1). GTDB lineage: Bacteria > Pseudomonadota > Gammaproteobacteria > Burkholderiales > Burkholderiaceae_C > Polaromonas. The sequence goes on along the minus strand of JAIPDA010000086.1, from coordinate 8,200 downwards.
GCCGCGTGGCCAGCACCAGCCAGCGCGGCGCCGTGGTCTCGTTGACGCTGGCGCGCAGCAAACGCAGCGCCCCATAACTGGCCAGCGCAAACAGCAATACCGCACCGGCAAATCCGCCCACGGCGATCAGCCCGAGTTTGATATCGCTGCTGGCGGCCAGCAGCAAGATGGCAAAACCCAGCACACCCACCAAAAGCACCGCCATGGACGCCGGCTTGAGTTTGCCGACATCGCGGCGTATCACGCGCAGCGGCGGCACCTGCGCCAGTTGCAACACAGGCGGCAGGCCGAAAGCGAGCAACAAAGTCAAGCCCATGCCCATGCCAAAAGCCACCGGCCAGAGCGTCGCGGCCGGCAGTGCTGCCTCAACCAGGCCGGCAAGTAGCACTACAAAGCCGTGATGCACCGCAAACCCCAGGGCCACCCCCAGCGCGCTGGCAAACAGGCCCACCAGCACAAATTCAAAGCTATAGGCCAGCGCAATGGTGCGCTGCGGCTGACCCAGCACGCGCAGCATGGCGCAGTCGTCCAGGTGTTTGGCGGCAAATCCACGCGACACGATGGCCACAGCCACCGCACTGAGCAAGGCCGCCAACAGGCTGACCAGGTTGAGGAATTTCTCGGCACGGTCCAGCGTCTGGCGCATCTCCGGCCTGCCGCTGTCCAGCGACTCAATGCGCAGGCCACGCACATCGTTTTTATCGAGCACTTGCGCCGTCCAAGCGATGTAAGCTTTGACAGCCCGGTCCTCGCCGGCCACGGCCAGGCGGTAGGTGCTGCGGCTGCTTGGCTGGATCAGGCCGGTGGCCGCAACGTCGGCTTGATTGAGCATGACGCGCGGCGAAAAACTGATGAAGCCGCCACCGCGGTCAGGCTCACTGACGATGATCTTGCTGACGCGCAAGCTCGCATCGCCCAGCAACAGGGGCTGGCCCATTTCCAGGCCCAGGGCGTCCAGCAGCGCGGCCTCCACCCACACCGTGCCGGCAGCGGGAATCTCACGCGTGAGCTCAGCGCTCAGGCCGGGGCCCTCGGCCACGCGTAAATTTCCACGCAAGGGATAGCCGGCAGCGACCGCTTTGAATGCGACTAATTTGCTGGCGCCGCCGTCTTCGTCACGCGCCCGCGCCATGGTGGGAAAACTCAGCTGTTGGCTGGTGCGCAAACCCAAGGCCAAGGCCTTTTCCAGAAATTCTGCGGGGGCCGGCTGGTCACTGTTGATGATGACATCGCCACCGAGTAATTGACGTGCATCCCGCTCGAGTCCGCCCTTGAGCCGGTCGGCAAAAAAACCAACCGCTGTGAGCGAAGCCACGGCCAAGGTGACCGCCACAATGAGCAGTCGAAGTTCGCCGGCACGCAAGTCGCGCCAAGTCGATTGCCAGCCGAGTTTGAGGAAAAGCCGGTTCATGTTGTCAGCCCCATGGCGGCACCCGCCTGGGCCAATCCGGGCTCTAGCAACAAACGCTCGGCACTGGCGTAGCAGACAAAGCGTTTGTTTGTGGCACGCCCGATGGCGCAGACCCCCACAGACTGCGCAATCTGGTGGCCCATTTGAGTGATGCCGCTGCGCGACACCACCACGGGCACGCCCATCTGCGCAGACTTGATGACCATCTCACTGGTCAAGCGCCCTGTCGTATAAAACGCCAGTCCCGGCGCAGCTGCGCCGGATGTCTCTTGCGAAGCCGCAATACTCATCCACAACCAACCGGCGATGGTGTCGATGGCGTTGTGACGTCCCACATCTTCAACAAACAGCAGCATCTCAGGCTCGTCACCAACCAAACTGAACATGGCACAAGCATGCACCGAGCCAGCAGACTTGTAGGTGCTTTCTTGCAGGCGGATGGTGTTGATGAGGCTGTAGAGCTGGCGCTGCGTGATGCACGCCTCTGCCGGCAGTTCGAGCTGATCGACCTCGTCCATGAGACCGCCGAAAACGCTGCCCTGACCGCAGCCGGTGGTGACCACCCGGCGCGCCGTTTTTTCGTCCAAGTCATTGATGCCGTCACGCGTTTTAACGGCTGCCGCGCCCACATCCCAGTCGACCGTGATCGACTCAAGCTGACTGGCGTGACTGATCAAACGCTGGTTGCGCAAATAACCCAGTACCAGCAACTCTGGGTGTGCGCCCAAGGTCATCAGCGTGACAAGCTCACGCTTGTCTACATACACCGTCAGCGGGCGCTCAGCCGGGATCGACATGCTCAAACGCTCGCCATGCTCGTTGAGCACCTCGACTTCACAGGTCAACGGGGCCTTGGCGCGGGTCAGGGTCGGCAAATGGTGTGCGTTGTGCACAGTCGTGGCAGGCATGGTCATAGCGCAAGGCTACATCAAAAAAGCCGACCCCTTTCGGGGCCGGCTTTTAAAGAAAGCGGCGCGGCTGTCAGGACTTCTTGGCAGGCGCAGGTGCGGCAGGTGCAGCGGCAGGTGCCGCAGCCGGCGCCTTGGCAGCCGGTGCACCGGCAACAGCAGGTGCTGCTGCAGGCGCAGCCGCCACGGCCGGTGTGTAAACAAAAGGACCGGGGTCAGCGCAAGGTGGCGTTGCGGTGGCCTTGCCAGCTTTGCCGGACTTGGCCGTTTTAGCGGCCGCCTTGTCTTGTGCCTTGCACAGCGCATAGCCGTCAACTTTGCCGGCCCAGGCCGTTTTGGCAGCGGCTTCAGCCGCTTTGGCCTTGGCCTCGTCGCTCAAGGGTGGCAATTTAGCCAGGGACACAGCGCTAGCGCTGAGCATGAGACACGTGATCAGGAGTTTTTTCATGTGCTTTCTCGCTTATATCTGAACGGTCTGAGTGGGCGGCGCGGCTTGGGTGCGCTGGGCTGGAATCTTGCCGGCCTTGATGTCGTCGTACCAGAACTCGTGGTGTTCACGCGCCCAGGTCTCGTCCACATAACCGGTTCTCATGCCTTGGTAGGCGCCTTGCATGCCAATGGTGCCGATGTAAATGTGGCCTATGAACATGGCCATCATCAATACTGCGGCCGCTGCATGGATCATGTGGGCGATCTGCATGGTGTCGCGCAGGTAGAGCAGGCCGGGCAAAAGCTTGTCGAGCACCAGGCCGGAGCCCACCACCACAATACCCAGAAAGAACACGCCACCCCAGAACACCAGCTTTTCGCCGGCGTTGAAACGGTGCGAAGGCACTTCCTTGGCGGACAGCAGGCCGCCGCCTTTGAGCAGCCAGACGAGGTCACCGCGGCTGGGCATGTTGTCGCGCACAAAGGTGACAAAAATAATGACCAGCGAGACGGCGAACACAGGGCCGGCGAAGTTGTGCAGGTTTTTCAGGGCGTAACTGAGCCAGCCGAACAAGGTCAGGCCCATCACAGGCAGCAAGAAGAACTTGCCGAAAGCCATGACGATGCCGGAAATGCCCAAAATGCAAAAAGCGATGGCGTTGGACCAGTGGGCTGAACGCTCAAACGGCGTGAAGCGCTCGATCTTGCGACCGGTGTCTGTACCGTGTTGCTTGAGGGTGCCTTTGCTGACGTAGAACAAGGCGATAGCGCCCATGACGATCAAGAGCAAGGCGCCGCCGTAAGGGATCAACCAGTTGTTGCGCACCTGGCGCCAGGCTTCGCCTGCGTTGGTCAGGCTGGAGCCGGGGTACTGCACGAAAGGCTGAATCAGGTTGCCGGCTTCGGGCGCCTCCCGGCTGGGCAAGCTGGTGAAACCCGACACACCTTCGCCCACCTGCCGCCACACAGGCGCATTGTTGCCGGGCTGGACTTTGCTGCGCTCAGCATTGCTTTGCGCGGCATATCCGGGCTCTGTACTGGCGTCAGGCTTGACTTCAAAAATATTGGCGCTTTGGACGCCGGCTGGGGCTGCGGCCGGCGCAGCCGTTTGCGCATGTGCACCCACGCTGGCGAATGCGGCACAAGCAGCCAACAACAGCGCTGACAGAGAACGTGATGTGTGTTGCATCAGAACTCCCCGGTTAATTGGCACGGGTGTATTCGTTTTGACCATACTGAGTGCGCGTCTTGAGTTGCTGCTCCCATGAGGTCTTGTCGCCAGCTTTCCAACCCGTGGCGTTGTAGGGGTTGGCGGTGCCTTCAAAGGCCGCACCGTCGTGCTTGGTGCCCGACAGTGTCTGCGCCTTGTCCCCGCAAGCTGTCAAAGTTGCGGCCAAGGCCAAAATGCAAGCCAGACGCATCATGATTTGGCTCCTGCCACAGGGGGTTGACCCGCTTGCTTAGAGGCGTAGGCCGTGCCCCAGCCCCAGACTTCTGCGCCCTTGCCGCGCTGAACCACGCGGTTTCGGAAAATGTCGGCCACCACATCGCCGTCACCGGCCAGCAAAGCCTTGGTCGAACACTGTTCGGCGCAAGCCGGCAGCTTGCCTTCGGCCAGACGATTGCGACCGTATTTTTCAAACTCAGCCTGGCTGCCATTGGCTTCAGGGCCACCGGCGCAGAAAGTGCACTTGTCCATCTTGCCGCGCACGCCGAAAGTGCCTTGCGAAGGGAACTGCGGCGCGCCAAACGGGCAGGCGTAAGAGCAGTAACCACAACCGATGCAGACGTCCTTGTCGTGCAACACAACGCCCTCGTCGGTACGGTAAAAGCAATTGACCGGGCATACAGCCATGCAAGGTGCATCGCTGCAATGCATACAGGCCACGGAGATCGATTTCTCCCCGGGCACACCGTCATTGAGCGTGACCACCCGGCGGCGGTTCACACCCCATGGCACTTCGTGCTCGTTTTTACAGGCGGTGACGCAACCGTTGCACTCGATGCAGCGCTCAGCGTCGGAGACAAATTTCATGCGTGCCATATGTTTTCCTTAAGCCTTTTCGACGTTGCAGACAGTGGTCTTCGTCTCTTGCATCATGGTGACGCTGTCATAACCGTAGGTGGTAGCCGTGTTGATCGCTTCACCACGCACCACCGGTGCTGCACCGGCGGGGTAGTAGGCCAGCATGTCAGCGCCCTGCCAGCGACCGGAGAAGTGGAATGGCATGAAGACCGTATCCGGGCCGACGCGCGGTGTGACCATGGCCTGCACGTTCAGGCGCGCACCTGTCGGTGTGCTGACCCAGGCACGGTCGCCGTTGCGAATGCCTTTTTCAGCTGCCACTTTGGGATTGATCTCAATGAACATCTCCTGCTGCAATTCGGCCAGCCAGGGGTTGGAGCGGGTTTCCTCGCCGCCGCCCTCGTACTCGACCAGGCGTCCTGAGGTCATGACCAGCGGGAACTTCTCGTGCACCTTGTCGGCGATGTTCTTGTCCTGGATGGTCTTGAACAAAGTGGGCAAACGCCAGAACGCTTTTCTATCGTCATGCGTCGGGTACTTGGCCTGCAAATCGGCGCGGTTACCGTAAAGCGGCTCGCGGTGCTGCGGAATGGCATCAGGGAAATTCCAGACCACGGCGCGGGCCTTGGCGTTGCCAAAGGGATGGCAGCCATGGTTTTGCATGAACACACGGATCATGCCGCCCGACGAGTCGGTCTTCCAGTTCTTGCCTTCGGCAGCCGCTTTTTCAGGCTCAGACAACTCTTCCCACCAGCCCAGCTTCTTGAGCAGGATGTGGTCCAGCTCGGGGTAACCGGTGGTGATGTCAGCGCCCTTGGAGTGCGAGCCGTCTTCGGCCAGCAGGCTCTTGCCTTCGCGCTCGACGCCGAAGTTGGCGCGGAAGTTACCGCCGCCGTCCATGACGTGCTTGGAGGTGTCGTACAGATTGGGCGAGCCGGGGTGCTTGAGCTCGGGTGTGCCCCAGCAAGGCCAAGGCAGGCCGAAGTGATCGCCGCTGAGGTCGTAGCCGGTTTCTTTGTCTTTACCGCCTTTGGACTTGAGCGTCTTGACGTCAAACACGTGCATGTTGCGCATGTGCGCTTTCAGGCGCTCAGGGCTTTGGCCGGTGTAACCGATGGTCCAGACGCACTTGTTGATCTCGCGCAGGATGTCTTCGGGCACGGGCTCGTCCATGCCCTTGACCTTTTGCATCTTGTAGTTCTTGGAGAGTTCTTTGGCAAAACCGAATTTTTCGGCCAGCTGATGCATGATCATGTGGTCAGAGCGGCTCTCCCACAGCGGCTCGATGACCTTCTCACGCCACTGCAGCGAACGGTTGGACGCGGTGCAAGAGCCGCTGGTCTCGAACTGGGTCGCGGCCGGCAACAAGTACACAGCGCGGTTGGGGTTGAGGTCTTCAGGTTTGCCCGGCATGGCAGCCATGGCGGCTGTGGCCGACGGGTAGGGGTCAATGACCACCAGCAAGTCCAGCTTGTCCATGGCGCGTTTCATCTCGAGGCCACGGCTCTGGGAGTTCGGTGCATGGCCCCAGAACACGCAGGCCTTGAGGTTGGAGTCCTGGTCGATCAGCTCGTTTTTCTCCAGCACACCGTCAATCCAGCGCGACACGGTGATACCGGGCTTGCCCATCATGGCGGGTGAAGCGTAACGGCCCTTGATCCATTCAAAGTCGACGCCCCAGGTCTTGGCGAAGTGTTTCCAGGAGCCTTCAGCCAGACCGTAGTAGCCGGGCAGCGAGTCAGGGTTAGGGCCCACGTCGGTGGCGCCCTGCACGTTGTCGTGGCCACGGAAGATGTTGGTGCCGCCGCCGGACACGCCGACGTTGCCCAGTGCCAGTTGCAAGATGCAGGAAGCGCGAACCATGGCGTTGCCGATGGTGTGCTGGGTCTGACCCATGCACCAGACAATGGTCGATGGCCGGTTTTTGGCCATCATTTCAGCGGCCATGAAGACCTGTGCCTCAGGCACGCCGCAGGCCTCTTCGACCTTGTCCGGTGTCCACTTGGCCATCACGTCTTCTTTGACCTTTTCCATGCCGTAGACACGGTCATTGATGTACTTCTTGTCTTCCCATCCGTTCTTGAAGATGTGGTACAGCATGCCGAACAGGAAAGGAATGTCCGAGCCCGAGCGGATACGGATGTGTTGGTCGGCCCTGGCAGCGGTGCGTGTGAAGCGCGGATCAACCACGATCATCTTGCAGCCGGTTTCTTTGGCGTGCAGCATGTGCAACATGCTCACAGGGTGCGCTTCAGCGGCGTTCGAGCCGATGTACAGCGCCGCCTTGCTGTTTTGCATGTCGTTGTAGGAATTGGTCATGGCGCCGTAGCCCCATGTGTTGGCCACGCCGGCCACAGTGGTCGAGTGGCAGATGCGGGCCTGGTGGTCGGTGTTGTTGGTGCCCCAGAAGCTGACGAACTTGCGCATCAAATAGGCTTGCTCGTTGTTGTGCTTGGACGAGCCGACCCAGTACACCGAGTCCGGACCGCTGGTCTTGCGCAGCTCGAGCATGCGTGCGCTGATTTCATTGAGCGCCACGTCCCAGCTGATGCGCTGGTACTTGCCGTTAACCAGCTTCATGGGGTAGCGCAGGCGGAACTCACCATGGCCGTGCTCGCGCAGGGCAGAACCCTTGGCGCAATGCGCACCCAGGTTGATCGGGGAGTCAAACACCGGCTCCTGGCGCACCCAGATACCGTTTTCAACCACGGCATCCACCGCACAACCCACCGAGCAGTGCGTGCAGATGGTGCGCTTGACCTCGACCTTGCCGCTGCCGTCGCCCGCTGCGCCCGGGGCCGCTGCGTTGGCTTTTTTGACCAGCGAGAGCTGAGTGGCCGCCAGACCCACGCCGACACCCATGCCCGAGCGGCGCAGAAAAGCGCGGCGGTCCATGGTGGGCAAGGCATTGCTCAGGCCCCGGGAAAGGCTCTGTACAAAACGGGATGAACCGGCGCCTTGGGCATGGGCAAGATGGGTTTTTTTCGTGAGCAGCATGGGCTCTCCGTGAAGGTTAAGGGTGTCGGGTCGGGAAATGCAAAAACTCAGACCAGGGTGGTCTTGTAGTAACGCTTAACGTGTTCTGAAAGGCTGTAACCACCACCTTTTTCAGGGGCTGGCTTGAGTGCCGGCTGCGCCAGCTCGGGCAGGGTCACACCAGGCATGGCCACCACGGCCGCGGCGGCTGCGCCGGTGGCGGCAGCACCCGCAAAAAAACCGCGTCGGGAAGGCTTGGATTGGCTGTCTTGCATGGTTTCTCCACTGAGGGTATGAAGTCGATCTCATAGGATATTACGCCAAGCTGGTGCGCTCAAGGCCAAAACAAGCAAGGCAATGTCATCAAAACTAGGGAAAACACTAGGCAATCATCCTGTTTTCGCACCATTTTGATGTGGATGCTGAGGTTCAAGGCGCGCGCAAGGAATG
>JAIPDA010000085.1 GCA_021737905.1 Rhodoferax sp. | reverse complement strand
CCCGGTTGCTACGCCACCGGCGCCATTGCCTTGATACGCCCGTTGATTGACGCCGGCCTGATACCCTCAGACTTTCCGCTGTGTTTGCCGTCTGTGAGTGGTTACTCCGGTGGCGGGCGCAGCATGATCGAGGCCTACGAGGCCGGCACCGCGCCCCTGTTTGAGGTCTACGGCCTGGGTCTGGCGCACAAGCACCTGGCCGAGATCACCCGCTACACGGGCCTGACGCGACGGCCCATCTTCATTCCATCGGTCGGCAATTTCCGCCAGGGCATGCTGGTCGAGCTGCCGCTGCATCTGGACATGCTGCCCGGCAAGCCCACAACGGCACAACTGGAGCAAGCCCTGGCCGCGCACTACGCGGGCAGCCCCTGGGTGACAGTCGAGGCGGCCGGCGAGTCGGGCAAGCTGGATGCCACGGCGCTGGCCGACACCAACCGGATGGAACTGCGCGTCTTCGGCAACGAAGAACACCGCCACGCCGTGCTGATCGCCCGCTTGGACAACCTGGGCAAGGGCGCTTCGGGCGCGGCGGTGCAAAACCTGCAACTGATGCTCGGCCTTTAAGCCAATAGCCCTACAAGAACAGCGGACGCAGGCGACCGGCCGCCCGAAGGCCGCGCATACAATCGTTCGCTTATCAAAGTGGCTGGCGGGCCTGGAGGTCCGCTTGCCGTTTTGACTTTCATTGACTCTACGTGGAGATGCCTGTGTTTATTTCTTCTGCTTTCGCCCAGACCGCCCCCGCTGCCGCCGCCGGTGGCGACATGATGTCTTCGCTCACCAGCATGCTGCCGCTGGTGCTGATGTTCGTGGTGCTGTATTTCGTCATGATCCGCCCGCAAATGAAGAAGCAAAAAGAGCACCGCGCCATGATCGATGCACTGGCCAAGGGTGACGAAGTCGCCACCGCCGGCGGCATGCTGGGCAAGGTCAGCAGCCTGAGCGAAGGCTATATGAGCCTGGAGATCTCCTCCGGCGTTGAAGTGCAGGTGCAGCGCAGCGCTGTCATCCAGGTCTTGCCCAAAGGCACGATCAAGTAAACCCGGCCTGTCGCCGCCCGGGCGATTGCCGCCTCAAGACTTTGTGAAAACCATCCCATGAATCGTTACCCGGTCTGGAAGTACGCCATCATCTTGATTGCGCTGATGCTGGCGGGGCTGTACACGCTGCCCAATTTTTTTGGCGAGGCGCCGGCGGTGCAGGTCTCCGGGCTGAAATCTGCCAACAAGGTGGATGCGGCCACGGTGGCTCGTGTCGAGCAGGCGCTCAAGGACGCGGGCCTTGCGGCCGAGCAAGTCAGCCTGGACGGCAACTCGGTGCGCGCTCGCTTTTCCGGCACGGACACCCAGCTCAAGGCCAAGGACGCGATTCAAAAAGCGCTGATCCCCAACCCGGCTGAGCCTGCTTATGTGGTGGCGCTGAACCTGCTGTCGCGCTCACCGGCCTGGCTGACTGCGCTGAACGCGCAACCCATGTACCTGGGTCTGGACTTGCGTGGCGGCGTGCACTTTTTGCTGCAAGTGGACATGCAGGCGGCGCTGACCAAGAAAGCCGAGTCACTGGCCGGCGATTTGCGTCTGGTGCTCCGCGAAAAAAACATTCGCCACGGCGGCATCAGCCGTAATGGCCAGAGCATTGAGATCCGCGTGCGCGACCAGGCCACGCTGGACGCTGCCAGCCGTTTGATTCAAGAGCAGTTCGCCGACCTGCAAACAACGGGTGCGCCCGATGGCAACGAGTTCAAGCTCTCAGCGAGCATCAAGCCGCAATCCGCTCGCAGCGTGCAGGAGCAAGCGCTCAAGCAAAACATCGTCACCTTGCACAACCGGATCAACGAACTCGGCGTGGCCGAACCGGTGATTCAGCAGCAGGGCCTGGACCGCATCGTGGTGCAGCTGCCCGGCGTGCAGGACACGGCCAAGGCCAAGGATATTCTGGGCCGCACCGCCACGCTGGAGATGCGCTTGGTGGATGAAAGCGCCGAAGCCCGCGCCGCCGAAAACGGCGGCGGCATCGTGCCCTTCGGCTCCGAGCGCTTTTTAGAGAGCAACGGCCGCCCGGTCATCGTCAAGAAGCAAGTCATCCTGACCGGTGACAGCCTGACCGATGCCCAGCCCGGCTTTGACTCGCAAAACCAGCAACCCAAAGTAGACCTGACGGTGGACGCCAAGGGCGGCCGCATCATGCGCGACGTCAGCCGCGAAAACGTCAAGAAACGCATGGCCATCTTGCTGTTTGAAAAAGGCAAGGGCGAGGTGCTGACCGCACCAGTCATTCAAAGCGAGCTGGGCAACCGCTTCCAGATCTCCGGCACCATGAACGTGAGCGAAGCCAATGACCTGGCGCTGCTGCTGCGCGCCGGCTCGCTGGCCGCACCCATGGACATCATTGAAGAGCGCACCATCGGCCCCAGCCTGGGCGCCGAAAATATTGCCAAAGGTTTTTCCAGCGTGATCTGGGGCTTTCTGGTGATCGTTGCTTTCATGGCCGCTTACTACATGTTGTTCGGCCTGTTCTCAGGCCTGGCGCTGGCCGTCAACTTGCTGCTGTTGATCGCCGTGCTGTCAATGCTGCAAGCCACGCTGACGCTGCCGGGCATGGCCGCCATGGCGCTGGCCCTGGGCATGGCGATTGACTCGAACGTGTTGATCAACGAGCGCGTGCGCGAAGAGCTGCGCAACGGCGCTGCACCGCAAGCCGCCATCCAGGTCGGCTACGACCGCGCCTGGGCCACCATTCTGGATTCGAACATCACCACCTTGATTGCCGGCCTGGCCTTGCTGGCTTTCGGTTCGGGCCCGGTGCGCGGCTTTGCGGTGGTGCACTGCATCGGCATTTTGACCAGCATGTTCTCAGCCGTGTTCTTCTCGCGCAGCCTGGTCAACCTCTGGTACGGCCGGCAGAAAAAACTCAAATCCGTTTCGATCGGCACCATCTGGCGCGCCGCGCCTGAGGCCGCAGCAGGCGACAAGCCGGCGCGCAGCACACTGCCTTCAGCCTCCTGAACACGACCCGATAGAAAAGAGCAAGCCATGGAGTTTTTCAAAATCCGCAAGGACATTCCGTTCATGCGGCATGCCCTGATTTTCAACGTCATCTCCTTTGCCACCTTTGTGCTGGCGGTGTTCTTCCTGTTTTCGCGCGGGCTGCACCTGTCAGTCGAGTTCACCGGCGGCACCGTGATGGAAGTGGGCTACACGCAAGCCGCTGACGTCGGCAAAGTGCGCGACACCGTCGCCGGCTTAGGCTATGCCGATGTGCAGGTGCAAACCTTCGGCACCGCGCGCGATGTGATGATCCGCCTGCCCGCGCAAAAAGGCGTGAGCACGGCGCAGCAGAGCGAGCGAGTCATGACCGCGCTCAAAGCGCAGGATGCGCAGGTGGAATTGCGCCGCACCGAGTTTGTCGGCCCGCAGGTCGGCGAAGAACTGGCGCAAGACGGCCTCAAAGCGCTGGCCATGGTGGTGGTCGGTATCATGATTTACCTGGCGTTTCGCTTCGAGTGGAAATACGCCGTGGCGGCCATCATTGCCAACTTGCATGACGTCATCATCATCCTGGGATTTTTTGCTTTCTTCCAGTGGGAGTTCTCATTGGCTGTGCTGGCTGCGGTGCTGGCGGTGCTGGGTTATTCTGTCAACGAGTCGGTGGTGATTTTTGACCGGATTCGCGAGAACTTCCGGCGCTACCGCAAGATGCAGACGGTGGAGATCATCGACAACGCGATCACCTCGACCATCAGCCGCACCATCATCACGCACGGCTCGACGCAGATCATGGTGCTGTCCATGCTGCTGTTCGGCGGCCCGACGCTGCACTACTTTGCGTTGGCGCTGACCATCGGCATTTTGTTCGGCATTTACTCGTCGGTGTTTGTGGCTGCGGCGATCGCCATGTGGCTGGGCATCAAACGCGAAGACCTGGTCAAGCCCAGCAGCAAAAAAGACGAAGACCCGAACGACCCGAACGCCGGCGCGACGGTCTGAGGCCGCTGCCCCTGGCCGAAAAAAAGCCCGCTGACAGCGGGCTTTTTTGTGGCCGGGTGAAGGCGCTTCAATGCGCCACGCGGTAATGAGCGTCTTCGCAGAGTTCGTCCAGCACCAAAGCGTCGGGTTCTTCGCCCACGCTCCAATAAACCATCAGCACAATGATTTTCAGGTCGTCGAGGTCCAAGGGATCGCCGGGGGCGGCCATCGCGCGGTCCATGACAATCTCGCGCATGTGCGGCGGCAGCACGCCGGCCGACTCTAAAAAACTCACAAAGCCCAGGGTCTCAGCGCCCAGGTGGTCTTGCTCGGCCACAGAATAAACACGCATGCTGTCGGCCGATTGCGCTTGCAGCAAAACAGGGTGTTCGGGGCGGGGCGCAGCATCTTCTTTGTCAGAGCCAGTAGCGCGGGTGTTGTGGGCCGCCACTTGCAGGCCGCTGAGCCAGGTCAGCGCCGCTTCTATTTCGTCGCTCTCAAAGCCGGCAGCGATCAGCTTGCGGCTTAACTGGCGCGGCGCCGGGCAAGCGTCACCTTGCCAATAATTTTCATAAACGTACACCAGTACTTCAAACATATGGCCCCAATATAACGCAAGTTTTTGACATCCGGCCGCTTCAGCCCTTGGCAATGCGTACAAATTTTCCACCTGGCAACCGGGCTAGATCGCCATCCATCTCCAGCTCCAGCAATTGCGCCTGTAAGGCAGCCGTCGCCAAGCCGGTGCGGGCCTGTAATTCGTCCAGACTGGCGGGGTCAAAGCCCAGCGCCCGCAGCAAGGGTGGGTCCGGCTGCGCGTCAAGCGCCGGCGTGCCGTCCGGCGGCCGGTCGGCCCCGTCCATCTCTGGCCTTGGCAACTTGCCGGGCAGTGCGGGCAACTCTTCGAGCACGTCCTGCGCGGACTCCACCAACTTGGCGCCCTGCTTGATGAGCAGGTGGCAACCGCGTGACAGTGGCGAGTGGATTGAGCCGGGTATGGCAAACACCTCCTTGCCTTGCTCGGCGGCCAGCCGCGCCGTGATGAGCGAGCCCGACTGGGGCGCGGCGTCAATCACCAGAGTGCCCTGACTCAGGCCGGCAATCAATCGGTTGCGCCTGGGGAAATTGGCTGTCAGCGGCGGCGTGCCGAGCGCAAACTCACTGACGATCAGGCCCCGCTCTGCAATGCGGTGCGCCAGCGCCAGGTGCTTGCGGGGATACACCCGGTCCAGCCCCGTGCCGACCACCGCCACGGTACAGCCCCCGGTGTGCAACGCGCCCTCGTGCGCCGCACCGTCCACCCCCATGGCCAGGCCCGAGACCACGCACCAACCCGCTGCGCTCAAAGCCTGGGAAAATTGCGTTGCATTGATCTGGCCTTGCGGCGTCGGGTTGCGGCTGCCGACGATGGCCAGACAGGGCATGCCGGCCAGACCTTGGCTGGCGCTGGCTTCGGGCCGGGGTACAAGGCTGCCCATCATGTAAAGCATCAGCGGCGGGTCTGCAATGTTGAGCAAAGAGGCCGGGTAATGGGCATCGCCCAGCGTCACAATGCAGCGGTCCTGCCCTTGCGCCAGCCAGTCCAGGGTATTGGCCAGCAGCGCCGGCAAGGCCTCGGGCACGGTCTCGATGGCGCGGCGCAAGCGCTCGCTTGGCGACGCGCTCAAAGCGTCCGGGTCGGTTTCAAAAATCGCTTGCGGCAGGCCATAAGCCGCCAGCCACTGCCGCGCGGTTTCGTTGCCCACGCCGTCTGTCAGGGACAGCCGCAGCCAGGCGCCTAACTCATTGGCCTCATGGCTACTCAGGTGGTGGCTAAACATGCGGCATTCCCGGATCGAATTAAATGAATACCTGTAGGTTAATTTATTTCCTTTTGATGCGCCAACAACTTTAAAAATGAATCTAATAGGATGAATCGTCCTTTGGCCGGCCAAGCGCGCCAATCTGACCGAAAATAAGCGCTGCTTTTTTCAGACCCCACGCCCGATGACCCAACTGACCATTCTTCGATACCCGGACCCTCGCCTGCACACCGTCGCCAAACCGGTGACCGATGTGAACCAACGCCTGTCTCAACTGGTGAGCGACATGTTTGAAACCATGTACGAAGCCGCCGGCATTGGCTTGGCGGCCACGCAGGTGGACGTGCATGAGCGCCTGATCGTCATTGACGTGAGTGAAAAACGCGACGAGCCCATGGTGTTGATCAACCCCGAGCTGGTGTGGCGCAGCGAAGAAACCCGGCTCGGCGAAGAAGGCTGCCTGTCGGTGCCGGGCATCTACGACGGCGTTGAGCGCTCCCTCGCGGTGAAGGTGCAGGCCCTTAACCTTGACGGTCAGCTGCAAACTTACGAAGCCGAGGGCACGCTGGCGGTGTGCATTCAACACGAGATGGACCACCTGTTGGGCAAGGTGTTCGTCGAGTACCTCTCGCCGCTCAAGCGCAACCGCATCAAGACCAAACTGGTCAAGCAAAAGAAAGACGAAGAGCGCGACGCTGCACGCTAAGACCGTCTTGAGGTCGCCGGCATCCGGGCGGCCACCTAGAATCGACACATGCGCGTCATCTTTGCCGGTACACCTGAATTCGCCCGCGTGGCTTTGGCGCATTTGCATGAGGCCGGCTTTGACATCCCCCTGGTGCTCACACAGCCCGACCGCCCCGCCGGGCGCGGCATGAAGCTGCAAGCGTCTGCCGTCAAGCAATGGGCCCAGGCCCACCAAGTCCCCGTCGCCCAGCCGCGCAGCCTGCGCATGGACGGCAAATACCCCGAGGACGCAGCCGCCGCCCGCGCCGCCATCGAATCGGCCCGCGCCGACGTGATGGTGGTCGCTGCCTACGGGCTGATCCTGCCGCAGTGGGTGTTGGACTTGCCAAGGCTAGGCTGTTTGAACATTCACGGGTCGGTGTTGCCGCGCTGGCGCGGCGCAGCGCCCATTCACCGGGCCATTGAAGCGGGTGATGCAGAAACCGGCGTCACCATCATGCAAATGGATGCCGGGCTGGACACCGGCGATATGCTGTTGGTGCAAACGCTGCCCATCGATCCGCAGGACACCACAGAGTCACTGCACGATGCGCTGGCGGCACTCGGTGCACAACTGATCGTGCAGGTTCTGCATCAGGCGCCAACCGGCGCTTTGCAAGGCGTGGCCCAAGCTGGCGAGGGCATTTGCTACGCACACAAGATCGACAAGCGCGAAGCTGCGCTTGACTGGACGCAGCCGGCCAGCACGCTGGCCCGCCGTGTGCGCGCCTTCAACCCTTTTCCGGTGGCCAGCAGCGTGCTGGGCGGCGAGACCATCAAGTTCTGGCGCGCCCAGGCACTGCCGCCGCACGCACGGGCTGCTCAGCCAGGGGAAGTGATTGCTGTCAGCGCTGAAGGCGTCGACATCGCCACGGCATCCGGCGTTCTGCGCGCCACACGGCTGCAAAAAGCCGGCGGCAAGCCGCTGGAAGCTGCCGACTTTTTGCATGGTTTTGCGCTTCACCCCGGTCAGATTTTTGCTGCGGCAAACGACACAGACCTCTTGAAATGAGCCCCTTTTGACTGCCTTGTTCAAACACCCTGAATTCCGTCTCGGCTTGAAAGACATGGCCAGCGTAGCGCCCGGTCTGGCGGCCTGGGGCCTGATGACCGGCGTCGCCATGGCCAAGTCGGGCATGAGTGGTTTTGAAGCGGTACTGATGACCTTGCTGGTGTTTGCCGGCAGCTCACAACTGGCGGCCATACCGCTGCTGGCGGCAGGCGCGCCCATGTGGGTGATTCTGGCCACCTCTTTTTGCGTGAACCTGCGCTTCATTGTTTTCAGCGCTCATCTGCGCGCTTACCTGATGCACCAGCCTTTGTGGCGGCGGCTGGTCAGCGGTTTTTTCACAGCCGATCTGAGCTATGTGCTGTTCACCAAACGCTATCCGCATCCCAGCGATGAAGCGCTGACACGCCGCGCACAAGAAGCTTATTTGGCCGGCAATGCCGCGATGAGCTGGTCGGCCTGGGTGGGGCCCAGCCTGTTGGGCATTGTGCTGGCGCATTCGATCCCGCTGTCCTGGGGGTTGGGCTTTGCTGCCATTTTGGCGCTGCTGGGTATCTTGTGTTCGCTGGCCACCACGCGCCTGCGTGCCGTCTCGGCGGGCGTCGCCGGCGCAGCGGCTGTTGCCGCCTTTGCACTGCCGCTCAAACTCAACATCCTGGTGGCGATTGCCGCTGCCGTGGCCGTCTGTCTGATGCTGGAAAAAATGCCGCAGCACAGACCAGAGCACGCCGGCAACCCAGACTGACAGAACACGCTCATGAACCAAACCGATTTCTACACCGTGGCCACCATCGCCGGCATGGCCTGCGTCACAGTGCTCACACGCTGCTTCTTTTTGTTTTCGAGCAAGCCCTGGACGCTGCCCGTCTGGGCGCAGCGCGGCCTGCACTACGCGCCGATTGCAGCGCTGTCGGCAGTGATCGTGCCCGAGATGGTCATGACGCAAGGCCAGCTGATCGCCACCTGGCAGGACGCGCGCATTTTTGCCGTGCTGGCCGGCCTGGCCTGGTACTACTGGCGGCGCGGCTTGCTGGGCACCATCATCGCCGGCATGGCGGTGTATCTGCCCCTGCACGTGGGCCTGGGCTGGTAACACCGGCTCCTACAATCCGGCTGTTTTTCAGTCGCTTTTCATACACATTCAGACCGCGACAGACCGCGGACCCCCTCATGAACTTCATCCGCTTTTCTGATCTTTGCGCCAGCGGCCAGGTAGCCGGCCAGCGCGTGTTCATTCGCGCCGACCTGAACGTGCCGCAAGACGACAACGGCCGCATCACCGAAGACACGCGCATCCGCGCTTCGGTACCCTGCCTGCAAATGGCGCTGGACGCCGGCGCCGCGGTGATGGTGACTTCGCACCTGGGCCGCCCCACCGAAGGCGCCTTCAAGCCCGCTGACTCGTTGGCGCCTGTCGCCAGGCGCTTGGGCGAGCTGATGC
>JAIPDA010000084.1 GCA_021737905.1 Rhodoferax sp. | reverse complement strand
CTACACCGTGCATCTTTTCAGCAGCCGCAAAGAGGCCAATGAATGCGTGGTCAGCTTGCGTTGCCAGTTGGCGCGCAATGTCACCCTGGTGCCGCGGGAAGGGGCACTCTGGCGTTCTTACTTCTTGTCAGATTTTTACCTGAAAAATTTCTACAACCATTGCTTGGCCCCGCCGCAGAAGTGGCACAAAGACATTGCCTGTGACGCCATTCCTGCCAAGCTTTGAGTTCGCCGGCAGCTTTAAACTATTTTGCCTTGACTAAAAAAACGATCACTGCCGGCATGCGCTTGGACCCTGCCGTGCGCCGCCAGCAAATTCTGGATGCCGCCATCAGCTATTTCGCCGAAGCGGGTTTCGGCGTGCAAACGCGCGAGTTATCACGCCGCCTGGGGGTGTCTCAGCCGCTGCTGTACCGCTACTTTCCGTCAAAGCAAGACCTGATCAACGCGGTCTTTGAAGCGGTCTTCATGAGCCAGTGGCGCAACGAATGGATTGTCGAGTTGCAAAACCGCAAGCTGCCGCTGCGCGATCGCCTGCTTGCTTTTTACCTGCAATATGCAGGCGCGACCTACCGGCCCGAGTGGATTCGCATTTACATGTATGCCGGCCTGGCTGACATGGACCTGAACCGAAACTACTTGGCACTGGTGCGCAAAAAACTGCTGGTGGTGATGTGCGACGAGTTTCGACACACCTTCATGCCCGAAGCCGTGGCCGCCAAACTTCCACCTATTTCAGCGCGTGAAATTGAACTGCTTTGGACATTGCATGGCGGCATGTTTTACTGGGCCATCAGGCGCAACATCTTCAATATCAAGCCGGTGACGCCTTTTGAGACCCGCACCACCGACGCCATTGATTTGTTTTTGGCCGGGGCGCGCGAGCTCTACCCTCAGGTGGTGGAGCAGACTTTGGCCGGCACCAGCGGCACCAGCGGGGCCGGCACTGCCGCAGCAAAAGCGCCGCGTGCAAAAAGCAAGGGTGTGACGGGCTCGGTTTCGTAGCGCAGCACCCGGGCCAGAATCATCTGGTGGTCGCCCGCCGGGATCACAGATTCGGTCACGCACTCAAAGAGCGCAGCGCAGCCTTCAATGCACGGAGCGCCAAAATCTTGCGTCAACTGGTAGGCGACACCGGCAAACTTGTCAGCCTTTGGCGTGGCAAACTGCATCGCCAGAGCCTCCTGATCGCTGGACAGCACATGAATGGCGTGCTCGCTTCCTTTTGAAAAATGTGAAATGCTGGCCGAGCGGTTGGAGATGGACCACAACACCAGGGGCGGTTCCAGCGACACCGAGGTGAAACTGTTGACCGTCAGGCCCACCAAACTCTGGCCCTGGGGATCACGGGCCGTGATGACGGTCACGCCGGTGGGGAAAGCGCCAAGCGCGTTGCGCAGAGCGCGCTGCGCCTGCGCCGAGGACATGTCCATCAGGATTCGCCTGCAAATTTCTCGAGCACAGCGTACACCGCAGCCGTGTCGTGCAATGCATGACCTTGTGCCATGGCGGCGCGGTAGATCGGGATGCAGGCAGAAAAAAGAGGCGAAGGCAGGTTCAGGGCGCGCAGCGCATCGTCGATGATGCTCATGTCTTTTTGCCAGACTTCGATTTTCATGGTGGCATCGTCCCAGCCACGCGAGGCCATCATGGGGCCACGCACCTGGAACATGCGCGAGCCGCCGGCGCCGTCTGCCACCACCTCGACGATGGCTTTGGCCTGAAGCCCCAGCTGTTGCCCAAACAAAATGGCTTCGGCGGTTGACACGTTGTGAATGGCCACCAGCAAATTGGCCACCAGCTTCATTTTCATGCCGTTACCGAATTCGCCCACAGAAAACTGAGCGCGTGAAAAGCCCTTGAAGACGTCCATCATCTGCTTGATGGCGGCAGTCTCACCGCTGGCGTAAACCGTCAGGTCGCGGGTTCTGGCCTGGGCACCGGTGCCTGACAGCGGAGCGTCGATCATCTTGATGCCGGCCTTGGCCAGCAGCTTGCGCGCCGCCAGCTTGTCTTCCATCGGCAAGGTGCTGGCTTCGGAAACAATCAGGCTGCCCTTGGCAATGCCCTGCGCCGTGGCCTCTGCGGCCAGCTCTTCACAGACGGCCATCAGTGCCGCTACGGACGGCAAAGAAGTCAGGATGTGCCCTGTTTTGCCGACCAACATGCGTGACGATGCGCCGACTTTGGCGATCCGGCTGCTCATTTGTTTGCGGGTGGCTGGGTTGACCTCGATGCCAATCACATGAAAGCCGGAGGCTTGTAAATTGGCGGCCATCGAAGAGCCCATGATGCCCAGCCCGATGACGCCAACAGGTAATCCCGAAGCTTGTTTTTTCATGTTTTGTCCAGTTGCAAGGGTCAACCCTGAGACCCTCTTGTTGATACATTGATAAACTAAATATACAATATTTTTCCACTCATCACAGCCAACCAACCAGAACGGGGCAGCCCATGAAGCTCGGTACATTCATGATGCCATTGCATCCACCTTCGCGCATTGCCAGCGAAACGCTGCTCGAAGACCGTGAGGCCATTATTTTGGCCGACCGCCTGGGTTTCAGCGAAGCTTATGTGGGCGAGCACGTCACCGACCTGGCTGAAAACGTCACCTCCTGCCTGATGTTCCTGAGCAGCCTGGCTTTTGACACGCACCAGATCAAGCTGGGCTCGGGCACCATCAACATGCCCAACGGCCATCCCGCCGCCATTGCCGCCAACGTGGCCATGCTGGACCACCTGCTCAAGGGTCGTTTCATCATGGGCATCAGCCCGGGCGGGCTGGCGTCAGACGCCGAAGTTTTTGGTAATTTCGGCCGCGACCGGCTCGACATGTTTGTCGAGGCCATCGACATGGTGATGGCGATCTGGAAAGGCACTGCCCCTTATGATTTGCAGGGCAAGTACTTCAACATCAGCACAGCGCGCACCATGATCCCTGAGATCGGCCAGGGCATCATCCTCAAGCCGTACCAGCTGCCGCACCCCCCCATCGTGGTGACGGCTGTCGCGCCTTTTTCCAAGGGCATCACTGCGGCTGCGGCGCGCGGCTGGGACCCGATTTCCGCCAACTTTCTGCTGCCGCAGTGGGTGGCTTCTCACTGGCCCAGCTATGTCGAGGGTTGCGCACAAGCCGGCCGGCCGGCAGACCCGGCGCAGTGGCGCGTGGCCAAAAGTATTTTTGTCACCGACAACGACGACGCCCTGGCGCGCCGCTACGGCCACACGTCCGAAGGCCCCTACCATTTTTACTTCAAGCAACTGATTCGCAAACTGGTCGGCTTTGGCGGGCGATCCAATCTCTTCAAGTTGGACCAGAGCGAGCCCGACGATGCCATCAACGCCGACACCATCACGCCGCGTCTGGTGCTGGCCGGCTCGGTCAACAGCGTGGTCGATCAATTGCTGGCTTTCCGCGAAATCACCGGTGACTTCGGCACGCTGCTTTATGCCGGCCATGACTGGGTCGACCCGGTGCTGGCACGCCGCTCTATGGAGCTGATGGCTGAAAAAGTCATGCCGCAAGTCAACGCAGCCATCGCCAAAGCCGCATGAAAATCAGCCTCGCCGGAACCGGAAAAATGGGCAGCGCCATCGCTGCGCGCTTGCTCTCTGAAGGCCACCAGGTGACGGTGTGGAACCGTACCGCAGCCCGCGCTGAGCCGCTTTTGGCCTTGGGTGCCAAGCGCGTGCCATCAGCGCGCGAGCTGTGCGCCGGGACCGATCTGGTCATCAGCATGCTCACCGACGAGCAGGCGCTGCATGACGTCTACTTTGGTGCTGACGGTCTGCTGGCCGGCGCTGCGCCCGGCCAGATGTTTGTCGACATGAGCACCACCAGTTCAGCCTGCCAGGTCGAGATGGGTCTGCGCCTGGGCGCGGCCGGTGTCAGCTACGTGGAATGCCCGGTAGGCGGCAGCGTCGGCCCGGCCAAAGAGGGTAAGTTGCTGGGCTTTGCCGGCGGCGGGGCCGATGAGCTGGCGCGCGCTTTGCCTGTGCTGAGCATCTTGTGCCGGCGCATCGAACATGTCGGCCCGCACGGCGCAGGCGCCATGATGAAGCTGGCCATCAACTTACCCTTGATGGTCTATTGGCAGACCTTGGGCGAAGCCCTGTCGCTGATTGCTCCGCTCGGGCTGGACCCGGCACGTGTGATCGACATCTTCACGGAAACCTCGGGTGGCCCCAACATGCTCAAAGTGCGCGGCCCCATGATTGCGCAGGCGCTGGCCGGTCAGGCCAGTGATGCGGTGACTGTCAATCTGTCGACCATGCGCAAGGACGTGCGCTCCATGCTCGCGCAAGGCACGCAGCTGCAGCGCAGCATGCCGCTGACTGCCGCCACGCTGGCCAGTTTTGACCAGGCTGCGGCCAGCGGACTGGACCCCGCCGACTGCACCCGGCTGCTGACCTGGTGGCTGGGTGAGGGCGGGAAAAAAGCAGCTAACTGAGCCCTGCTTGAGCTTTTTCAAAGTGCCTGCGGATCAGGGTTTTCATCATGTCCGCCAGGGTGTCAATTTATCAATCGATCAGATAAACTGAATTTGCCTAAGCGGCTTGACCCTATCCACCACCAGACAAAAGAAAGAGACAAGATGACACACATGACTCGACGCTCCCTGGCATTGCGCTACCTTGTAGCCACTGCAATGTGTCTGGGCGCTTACACGGGCGCGCAGGCGCAAGCCTTTCCGAACAAACCCGTCAAACTGGTAGTGACTTACCCGGCCGGCGGAAGCTCTGACCTGATGGCCCGCATCATGGGACAAAAGCTCAGCGAAGCCTGGGGTCAGCCCGTCATCATCGAAAGCAAACCCGGTGCAGCCGGCTCTATCGGCATGGAATACACCGCCCGCCAGCCGGCTGACGGTTACACCTTTGTGATCGGCAACCTGGGCCCCGCCGCCGTCAATCCGCTGATCTCCAAAGTGCCTTACAACATGGAGAAAGACTTCATCGCCGTCTCACTCACCGCCGTCGGACCGAACGTGCTGGTGGTGCCTGCCGCCTCGCCATACAAAAACCTGGCTGAGCTGCTGGCCGCTGCGCGCGCCAAGCCTGAGGCGATCAACTTCGGCACCAGCGGCCCCGGCAGCATGGCCCACCTGGCCGGTGAGATGATCATGCGCCAGGCCAAAGTCAAGATGACGCAAATTCCTTACAAAGGCGGCGGTCTCGCGGTGACCGACCTGATCGCCGGCCAGATCAACATGATGGTCTCGGACGCCTTGCCGGTGGCTCAGCACATCAAGACCGGTCGCCTGCGTCCGCTGGCTGTGACCAGCGCCACACGCGCCAGCATGCTGCCGGATGTGCCCACTTTCGCTGAAGCCGGTCTGCAAGGTCTGGTGGCCAACAACTGGTGGGGCGTGTACCTGCCGGCCAAAACACCCAAGGCGGTGGTGGACTCCTACATGGCTGCGCTTAAAAAAGCCATGGCCGACCCCGACTTGAAAGAGCGTTTTGCCGGCCTGGGTGTTGAAGCCATGGCCACTTCGCAAGAAGAGTTCGCCACTTTCCTGGCCGCTGAAAACGCCAAGTACACCAAGCTGGTAGCCGACAACAACATCAAGGCTGAATAAGCCGCTGCTGCTTTTGAACGCTGACTAAAAAAAGCCTGCCTTGGTAACAAGGCAGGCTTTTGTTTTGGCGTGTAGGGGGTTTTTAGCCGGCTTCAACCTGCTCGATGCCAGCGCTGCGGGTTGAGCGAACCACGGCTTCGAGCGCGCAGATGTTGGCAATCATTTGCGACTGCGGCACCGGGTAAGGCTTGCGGCCTTGCGCTGCATCTGCAAAGGCCTCTAAGTTGGACAGCACAGCCGGGTGCGGCGGGTAGTTGACGGTCTGCACTTCTTCACCGCGTTTGCACGAAGTGAGCACCCAACCGGTGGAGGCTTCGGGGTGGCTCTTGTCACGCACCTCGACCCAGCCCTGGCTGCAGTACACCGCAAAGCGGCCTACAAAGGGCGTGGCCAGAATGGCGCTGATCAGTGCATGGCCGCCGCTTTTGTAAGTGGCCAGAATCGCCAGCGTGTCACCATTGACCAGCGAGCTGCCCAGCTGCTTGACACTAGCGTACATCGTCTCGGCCGGGCCGAAAACGCCAACAGACAGGTCCAGCAAATGAATGCCTGTGGCTGTCATCGGGCCGGCCGGCGCTTCGGCGGCAGACAGACGCCAGTTCTCTGGCGGCAGGTTTAAAAATTTGTCCTGGCTGAAGTTGGCTTCCATTTGCAGTGGCCGGCCCAGCTCGCCGGAATGGATCATTTCCATGGCGCGGATGATGGGCGGCTCAAAGCGCCGCTCGTGGCCCACGGCCAGTGTCAGCCCGCGCGCATTGATGGCGGCCATGGCGGCCAGCACCTCGCTGCGGTGCAAGGCCAGCGGCTTTTCGCAAAAAATGTGTTTGCCGGCCTCGGCCGCCTGAATCATCTGTGCGCCGTGCTGGGTGTGCGGCGTGCACAAAATCACGCCTTCAATGCGCGGGTCGGCCAGGGCGGCCGCCAGGTCCGGCAAAAAATCAACGTCCAGACTTTGCGTGAAGCTGCGGCCGGATTGCGCGTTCAGGTCACTTCCGGCCACCAGGGTCAGCACATTCGAGTTTTTGATCAGCTTAGAGATGGTCTGGCCCCACCAGCCCAGGCCGATGACGGCGACTCTGAATTTTTCGTTGTTGGACATGCAAATAAAGTTAAAACAAGGTTGATGAATCCATCACTGCAATTTATCAGTCTATCAACACAAGGGCAAGCGAGGTGACCCGCATGCCGGGCTCAAAGCTTCACAACTTCAAAACTTCAAAACGATAGGCTCTACTGCATCGCCCTGCGCCAGCACGCGGCCGATGATGGCGGTATGTGCGTAGCCCAGGGCCTTGAGCGCCGCCACGCAGGCCTCGGCCCTGGCCGCCGGCACACTGGCCAGCAAACCGCCTGCGGTCTGCGGGTCAAAGATCAGCGGATAGTTCGGGTGCGCCACGGCCGCTGCCTGGTTGCGCAGCGCACGGCGCAGCCGCACATTGGCCGGCTGCAAAGAACTCAAAATACCGGCCGCGCTGGTGGCTTGCGCGCCGTCCAGCAAAGGCAGCGCGTTCAAGTCGATCTCGGCGTCCACGTTCGATGGCCGCGTCATCTCGACCAGGTGGCCGAGCAGGCCGAAGCCGGTCAGGTCGGTGCAGGCGGTGGCGCCATGCTTTTGCAGGCAGACGGCGCCCAGGCGGTTGGACTGCACCATTGACTCCAGCGCCGCGTCGATCCAGCGGCCGCGGGTTTTCAGCAGCGCATGCGCGGCAAACAGCGTACCGGTGCCAATCGGCTTGGTCAGCAGCAACACATCGCCGGCTTTCATGCCGCCCTTGACCATCACGCCGCGCAGGTTCTCATCGACCAGGCCGTTGACGGCAAAGCCCAGCGCCAGTTCCTTGCCCTCGCCGGTGTGGCCACCGACCAGCGCACAGCCGGCTTCGTTGAGCACCTCGACCGCGCCGGTCATCATCTGGAACAAGGTGTCTTCGACCTTGGCTTCCAGGCCCGAGGGCACGGTGCACACCGCAGTGGCCGTTTGCGCCTGCCCACCCATCGCAAAAATATCGCCCAACGCGTGATTGGCCGCGACCTTGCCAAATATGTACGGGTCTTCGATGAAGGCGCGGAAAAAATCCACGCTGTGCACCATGGCCTGGCCGGGCGGCACGCGCACCACGGCAGCATCGTCGGGCGCGTGCAGGCCGATCAGTACGTCAGCACGCTCCACAGGCGCAAGCGCTCCCAGCGCACGCGAGAGCACCGTGGCGCCCACTTTGGCGCCGCAACCGCCGCAGCGCATGGCAATGGCCGAGATCGCTTGCGCGGCTTCATCAGCGTCAAGCTTGACGGCGCTGGTTTGCGCACCAGCCGGCGCAGCCATCATGGGCGAAAGATCGGTGAATTTGCGCATGAAGTCGCGGTCGATACGGTCCTTCCAGCGCCACAGCCAGTCACTCACCCAGCCCGTGCCTGCGCCCAGGCCCCAGCCTCCGCGCGAGGCCACGGCAAAGCGGTCGCCGGTGCTGATCAGGGCCAGCCAGCTGCGCTGCGGCCGGTAAGCGCGCAGCGCTGCATCCTCCAGCGACAGTCGCAAGTTCGTGGCCAGCGGTTTGCCTTGGCGCACCGCAAACACACCGGCTTTTTCCAGTGGCCTGTCCACCATGTTTGCAATATCACCAGCGGCAAAAACCCGCGCATCGCTGATGCTTTGCAAATGCGCGTTGACTTGAATAAAGCCGTCTGCGTCCAGCGCCAGTCCGGTTTGCTGCAGCCAGGGGGCACCGCCGGCCTGGGTGACCCAGATGATCTCGTCCATCGCCATCATCTGACCGTCTGCCGTTTGCAGCGCTTTGGCCGAGACTTGGGTGACGGGCCTGCCGCAGTGCAGGAGCACCTGCCGCTCGGTCAGCACAGCTTCAAAGCTGCGGCGCACACCGGCGCTGTGTGTGGGCAGTATGTGCGGGCTGCTGGTGAACAGGTGAAAGCTCAGCTCGTTCGGATCGCGGCCCTGCATGCGCAGCTCGCTGCGCAACCGGTGCTGTAGCGCCAGTGTGAGTTCAACCCCGCCGGCACCACCACCGACCAGCGCAATGCGCGTTTTGCCCGGCTGGCGCCGCACGCGCTCTAGCAAGGCCAACCAGCGTTCGTTGAAAAGATGAATCGGCTTGACCGCCACCGCATGTTCGGCCGCACCTGGAACACGGCTCATCTGCGGCGTCGAGCCGATGTTGATGCTGACACGGTCATAGGGCACGGGCGGACGGTTTTTACACAGCACCTTGCCACTGGCGCGGTCCAGGCCGATGACCTCGTCCTTGAAAAAACGCGCACCCGCAAAGCCGGCCAGCGTGCGCAGGTCGATGTGCACATCGTCATAGCTGTAGTGGCCGGCGATGTAGCCCGGCAGCATGCCCGAGTAAGGCGTGTGGCTGTCGCGGCAGATCAGCGTCAGGCGCACCCCCGGCATGGGGT
>JAIPDA010000083.1 GCA_021737905.1 Rhodoferax sp. | reverse complement strand
GCCGGCCACCGGGTTGCAGCTGTAGCTCATACCGCCCACGCGAACCATGTCACCGCCTTGCTGGTAGTACGGGTCCGGGTTGAACAGGTTGTCGGCCACGTCTTCGAGCACGGTTTTGATGGTCTCGCCACTCATCTCGGTCACAGTGGCAAACGAGTAGGTGGTGGCCGTCATGTCCAGCAGCCACTCGCGCGTGATGGCCTGCCCCGGCAGCAGCGAGGTGCCCCAACGAAAGCCCGGCGAGAAAGCAATTTCAGCGCCTTGCACATCGAGCAGTGCATCGATCAGCAACTGGTCGCCTGTGCCGTTGAAGTTGCCTCGGCGGTACAGCAGGCCTTCAGACACGCCCAGCTTTTCAGACAGCTTGGCCTCATAAGGCGCACGCACCCGGGTGATCAGCGCATCCATCGCCTTGTCTGCAGGCAGCATGTTGGAGAACACCGGCAAGAGCTTGTAGCGGAAGTCGGTGATGCGTTTGTCTTTGACTTCGAAATCGAGCACGCCTAAAATCTTGCTGTTGGAGCCGGCATTGGTGACGATGGTTTGACCGCCTTTATTGGCAACGATGCTGGCCACCGGCATGCCGTCGTGCGTGTGACCGCGCATGATGGCGTCAATGCCGCTGACGCGGCTGGCCATCTTCAAGTCCACATCCATACCGTTATGGCTCAGCAGCACCACCACCTGCGCACCTTTGCCGCGGGCCTCATCGACCATGGCTTGCATGTTCTGGTCTTGAATGCCGAACTCCCAGTCGGCCACCATGTAGCGCGGGTTGGCGATCGGCGTGTAAGGAAAAGCCTGACCGATGATGGCGCAAGCCACGCCATTGATTTCGCGAATCACATAAGGCTTGAACACCGGGTCGCCAAAGTCCTTGGTCTTGATGTTTTGCGCTACAAAGTCCACCTTGCCGGCAAAGTCTTTGTCGATGATTTCTTTAACGCGCTCCATGCCCAGCGTGAACTCCCAGTGGCCGGTCATCACGTCCACACCCAGCAGCTTGCAGGCGTCCACCATGTCCTGGCCTTTTGTCCACAAGCTGGTGCCGGAGCCCTGCCAGGTATCACCGCCGTCCAGCAGCAAAGCGCCGGGCCGGCTGGCTTTCATGCGTTTGACCAGCGTGGCCAGGTGCGCAAAGCCGCCTACTTTGCCGTAGCGTCTGGCGGCTTTTTCAAAGTCCAGAAAGGTCAGCGCATGGGCCTCGGCGGAGCCGGGCCGGATTTTGGCTAACTGCAACAAATGCTCGCCCACCAGATGCGGCAAGTTGCCCTGCATGTTGCCGATGCCCATGTTGATGCTGGGCTCACGAAAGTAAATCGGCTTGAGCTGCGCGTGGCAGTCTGTCATGTGCAAAAAGGACACGTTGCCGAATTTCGGTATGTCATACAGCCCATTGGCCGCGGTGGCCGCACTGGCCTCAGAAAACCGGCCCATGCTCATGCCGGCCATGGTGCCGGCACCCATCAGCTGGATCAATTCGCGTTTGGTGAGATTCATATTTGTAGTCACTGATATATAGGCGTCAAAAAAAACCCGGACCAGCCGGGTTTTTTCATCACTGGTTGACGGGTGATTTAGGGTCTAGCAGCAGGCCCACGATGTGGCGCACCTGCGTTTCGTTCAGGATGCCCATGTGACCGGCGCGCGGCATGTTAGAGCAGGCGTTATAGGCCTTGGCGTTCCAGATCTTGCCCCAGGTGTATTCAACCATTGCTTTGCTGGCCGGGCTGGCGGGGTCGCTCACACCACGGATCTTGCCGTAGTTGTAGAGGCTGGGGCCGATGGTGCCGTAAGAAATTTCTTTCTTGTCCATCTGGTGGCAGTTGTAGCAGTTGCCGCCGTTGGCCATGGTGGCGCTGTCGCTCCAGGTCAGGCCGCGTCCGCTTTGTGCGATTTTTTCGCCTTCTTTCCAGTCGCCGATGAACTTGCCGTCTGAAGGCCATTTGATGGCTTTCAGGTTGACCGCTTCAATTGCGCGGGCTGTCTTGTCATCCAGCGGCTTACCGGCCACATCAGCCTCGCTGCAAGCGCGGTTGGTCTCATCGGTCTCAGTGATGCGAGCCACCTTGACATGGCTCTGATCGCGGAAAGAGGCTTTGACAATCTGGTCGGTCAAGGCATTGAGCTCGGCCACCGAAGGGCCGGTAGCGCAACCTGCGAGCAAGAGGGCAGACGCCAGACTGGCCAAGGCAATGGGGGTGTGTTTTTTCATTTCAATTCTCCTGTGCGCATCAGCGCTTGATGGCCGGTGCAATGGATGCGGCGCCCTTGGCATTGACGCCCAGGTAGGTCGACAAGGCGATGGTGGCGTCACTTCCAAAGCCGGGATAGGGGAAGCGCTGCTGGCGGTAGCAGTCGTTCAGACGCAATTGCATGCTCCACATCTGGCCGTTGGAGACGCGGTAAGCAGGCCAGGCTGCAAAGCCAAGTCCGTCGCCCGGGCTCTTGGTCAGGATGGGCAAGTCTTGCAGGCGGATGCGTTTGCCTTCTTCGCCATGGCAGGAGGCACAAGAAAAGTCATGCGTGCCGCCGCGTTGAAAGAACAGCCGTTTACCCACTTCGTAAAAAGTTTTTTCTTGCGTGTGAGATTGCGACAGATTGAATTTGAGCCCTTTGGATTCGGCAGAAACCCAGGTAGCCAAGGCGGTGACGTTGGCCATCTCACCACGGCCATAAGGCGTCTTGGCAATCTCTGCGGCATTGAAGCCCTGCAGTGTTTCCATGCAGGAGACCAGGCGTGACTCCAGGTCTTGCACGCGCTGCGTGTCTGCAAAATAGCGCGGCAACTCCACAAAAACACCTTTGACCACGCCGGGGCCCTTGCCCAGATCGCATTTTTCAAGGGAGGCGTTTTTCGGGCCGCGGGCTTTTTTCCAGAGGTCTTCACCTTTGGCTTCAAACAGCTCGGCCGGGTTGCCGTCGGCCAGCATGGCACGGTACTCGTCAATGCCTTGGCTGGCGGTTTTTTGGGCCATGGCCGGCGCCAGAGCCAGTGCCATGGCGGCAGCGATGGAGAGTTGAAAAACGGTTTTCATGTTCACCTTAGCGTTGTTGTTGACGTTTGCACGGTAAAGAACGGGTTTGACCGGGTGTGGGAAAGCGGTTTTTCAGGAAACAGTGGCTTCGTCGGTGCGCGTGTCGCCCTTGTTGTCTTTCCAGGTCACAGCCACTTTGTCGCCGGCTTTGGCGCTCTTGATGCTAAATTGCATGAAAGGGTTTTTGGCCACTGCGGGGCCCCACTCGGCCGACAGCACTTGCTTGCCGTTGAGGGTGGCGGTCACTTCCTGAATGAACCAGGCGGGTACGGTTTTGCCGGCGGCGTCTTTGCGCTGACCGGATTCCATTTCGTGGCTCATGAGCACGCGAACAGTTGCTTTGCCACCAGCGGCTTGGGCGCGAATGCGCATTGGATCTGCCATGTTTTTCTCCTGAATAGATTGGTGATTGTTGGGACGGATGTGACTGCCCGGCTTAACCGCCGCAACCACCTAAAGTGACTTTCACCTCTTTTTTGGCCCACAGGGCTTTGCCGTCAGCCATGATGGCCACGGCATAAACGTCGGACGACTGGCCCATTTTGGCGCGCGTTGAGAAGTTGGCGTCCACTGTATCGCTGACGTTGAACGCTGCGACCAGCGTGGAGGGGTTCTTTTCAACCAGTATCAGCAGTTGCTTGACGCCCGCCAAAGCGGTGCTGGCGCCCATGGGCACCACTGCGCCGTTTTCCGCAATGTCCGGTGCCGTGATGGTGACATCCTTGCTTTCGGCCAGGCTGCTTGCGCCAAAAGCCTTGGTGGCGTCCTGCACCGTTTTGGCATCGAAGCCGGCTTTGTTGAAAGCGGCCATAGCGAAACCGGGATAGCCGGCCGTAGCCAGCAAGCCAGCCACTACCGCGCTGTGTTTGAGTGTCTCGCGACGTGTTTGCATGAAATCTCTCCTGTTGAATAAACGATCGTAATGTTACGGGGCAACCGGGGCATCGGGACTATCCCCTGCTACTTACCGGCCCCTTTGGAAATCCATTCGGCTATTTTGCGGGCTTCTGCCTCAGGCAAAGCCTGGGCCGGCATGGGGATCTGGCCCCAGACACCCACCCCGCCCAGCTTTATTTTGCCAGCCAGATAGTCCACCTTGCCGGCGTGTTTTTTGGCAATCTCCGTGAAACCCGGGCCGACAATTTTCTTGTCCATGCCGTGGCAAGCGGTGCAGTTGTACTTGCCTAGCGAGGCCACAACGGCTTTGGCCCCGTTGTTGTCTTGTTTGGCGACTGTAGCAGGCGCTGCAGTCGCCACGGACGGCAGTGTGCCGGCTTTGGTTTCGGGCCGGCTGGTGTCAGCCCCGCGTTGCGGACCGACGATTCGGGTTTGCTCGGCCAGATTGCCGTGTGCGTTGCGGGCAAAGTCGGGCAGCAAGGAAGCCACCTTGGGCTCAGGCCTGCAGTCTTGCATGCAGATTTTGTTGGCCGTGTCGGGCTTCGCCACGCCGCCAAACTCCTTGCCGGGCCACATGGCGTGCTGCGTGCTCATGCCATTGCGGTTGGGCATGCGGGCCTGCACCTCGGCCATGTTCTTGTCGGACAAGACATAGTTTTCAGGAACGATGTCGGCCAGGTTCAGCATGAATGCCGTCACGGCGTAGACCTCTTCGGTGCTCAGTGTCTTGGGGTTGGTCCAGGGCATGGCCCGGTTGATGTAGTCCCACAAGGTGGAGACCGTGGGCACCTTCATGAGGGTGGTGCGGCCGGGGTAGTCGCTGCGTGAGAGGTTGGCGACGCGGCCAGTCTGGATGTCCTTTGCGGTGGTGCCGCCTATCAGGGGGCTGAACACCTCGTTGGACTCGCCGAACACGCCGTGGCACTGCGCGCATTTGGACTCCCAAACCTCCTGGCCCCTGGCTACCGAACCCGAGCCTGCGGGCAGGCCCTTGAAGTCGGGGCGCACGTCGATGTCCCACTTGGCCACTTCCTTGGGTGTGGCGGCGCGACCGACACCGGGGTATTTGCTGTCTTGCGCCGCCGCCAGACTTGCCAGCATCAGCAGGGTCAGGCTCATCAATGCATTACGAGACCTGGACATTTTTCACCTCGCCGTTTTCTTGAACCAACCACGATTGGATGGCGTTGTTGTGATAGATGGAGCGGGTACCGCGCACTGCGCGCAACTGCTGGTAAGTGGGCTGCACATGGCCGGTCTCGTCTTGGGCGCGGCTTTGCAAAATAGCGGCTTTGCCGTCCCACACCCAGTCGAGGTTGAAGCGCGACAAGGCCTTGGACATGACCGGGGTTTCCAGTCGCGCCTGGCGCCAGTTGCGCCCGCCATCGGTGGACACGTCCACCCGTTTGATCTTGCCCTTGCCCGACCAGGCCAGGCCGGTGATGTTGTAAAAACCTTTGTCCAGCAGCACCTGGCCGCCGGACGGCGTGGTGACCACGCTTTTAACTTCCTGGATGTTGGTGTACTGGCGGTGCTGGCCGTCGGGTTGCAAGTCCATGTAGTGAATGGCTTCGTCTTTGGCCGCATAAGGTTTGTCGCCCACTTCGACCCGGCGCAGGTACTTGACCCAGCTCACGCCCTGCACGCCGGGCACCACCAGGCGCAGGGGATAGCCGTTTTCAGGACGCAGCATTTCGCCGTTCTGCCCATAGGCCACGATCACTTCACCCGAGGTGATCAGGCTCATGGGAATGGTGCGCGTCATCGACGAGCCCTCACCCCCTTCGGCCAGCACGAACTTGCCGTTTTTCAAATCAGCACCGGCCAGCTCCAGCAGGGTGATCAGGGGCACGCCCGTGAACTCGCTGCAAGACAGCATGCCGTGGGTGTACTGCACCGTGGGCACCGCCACGTTGCCCCATTCGACCGCCGTGTTGGCGCCGCACTCGATGAAATGAAAACGCGACACCGAAGGCAGCCGCATGATCTCGTCCACGGTGAACACCATGTTCTTTTTGACCATGCCGTTGACCATGAAGCGGTGCTTGGACGGATCGATGTCCCACCAGCCCTGGTGATGCCGCTCAAAGTGCAGACCACTGGGCGTGACGATGCCAAACAGGGACTGCAAAGGTGCAAAAGACACCGAGCTTTGGGTGGTCTGCGTCAGGCCCGGGCTTTGACGGCGTTGCAGGTTGGCTTCGAACTTGGAGGGCTTGCCGTAGCCTTCGGTGGCCACGCCCTGGCCCAGGCCGGTAGCGTGTTCGGGCAGGTTCAGGATGTTGGTGTCGCCGCCTTCGCTGGGCACCGGGTTGCCCTGGGCCAGGGCCACGGGCGCAGCCACGCCGGCAGCGGCTGCTGCAAAAGCGTTGCGGATGAAATCACGGCGGCCTTTTTTGCCCTCGGCAAAAACTTCCTTGATACCGGTCCGGCTCAAAAAATTCTCAGGCGCTTTTTGCACGCGCCCTGAAAGGATGCTGTCTTGGCTCACACAAATCTCCTCGGTGGGCTTAAGTTGTTATATGCGTAAGTACTTATGCATACGATAATCGATAACGCTGGTTCCGGGCGTAGGTCGGGCATATCATTTACTCAGGAAAAACCCTGAGTAGTCACTTGAACTTGTAGTGATCCCGGGCGAGCACCGCCGCCACCGAGTGAACTTCTTCCGGGAACAAGCCCAGATTGAGCTCGGTATTGCACTGCTCGACCATGCCGCGCAACGCAGGCGGGCTGCTGATGCGTCCTAAAGGTTTGTACATAGCGCTGCCATCGCCGCCCACTTTGCTGACGTGGCAAGCCACGCACTTGCTTTGAGCGATGAGTTTTTCGCCAAGCCCGAGGTCTGCGTCCTTGAAGAAACCGGTCTGGGCATGGGCACTGCCAGCCCAGAGCACCGTGCAGACAAGCAGAGCAGAAAGTGCGGGTGATTGCATAGCGGTAAGTGAATTAAAGGACAGTTTGAAAAGTACTCAAGCCCCGGGCGGCCGTTTCACAAGAGCTTGCGCCCTTTGGCCAGGCGCTCTTCAAGATAAGGGCCGTAAAAGTCAGGCTGGTAGGCGCCTTCCATGCGCTCGGCCACTTCTTTGCCGCCCGGCCCGAAGAACAGCAAGGTGGGCGTGATGGAGATTTTCCACACACGTGTCAATTGGTCGTGCGTGGTGCTCTGGCCGGCAAAGTTCAGCACGGGCTGGGGGCTGCGCAGGTCTATTTGCACGATGCTACTGCCCGCTTTGTGCATGGGTGACAGGTGGCTTTCGCGGGCCTGGCGGCAAAACACGCAACCAGCCAGGCTGGCCATGACGATCAGGGGTTGGCCTTTTTGCAGTGCACCGGCCAATTCATCCGGCAAAGACCGGGCCGCCGGCAAGCTCGCTACCGCGCCCGACTGGGCCTGTGCAGGCAATTGCCAGGCCGCCAGCCCAGCCAGGACCAGCCACTGACGACGGCCCTGGAGGCGCGGGCCAAAAAGGTTGGGAAAGTCGCTCATGCAGTGCAGGCCATGAGCGACTGAAACAAAGCCATCAAGCCAGGGTATCGGCCCATATGTTTTGCGCCCAAGACATGGCATAGACGGCTTCCAGTGCATTGGCCGCCTGGGACAAACCGCCCGAGCCTGGCACGGTCAACATGGTTTTCTTTTCAGCGTCATAGCGGTGCACGCTGGCCACGTGGACCACCTCATCAGAGCTGACAAAGCTGTAGCAGGTGTTGTTATAGATGGGCATGTTGTTGACTTGCGAGCCGGTCAACAGCGCAACCACGGCAGCCGCACAGGTTTTGCCATGCTGGTTGGCCATGTGGCCCGATTTGGGCATGCCCGGGGCGATCTGGATTGAGTCACCCAGCACATGCACGTTTTTGGCCGCTTTGGACTCGAAGGTCAGAAAGTCCACCTCACACCAGCGCTTGTTGGCCGTGGCCAGCCCGGCATTGACCGCAATGTCGCCAGCCCGCATGGCCGGAATCACGTTGAGCACACTGGCCTTGAGGTCGTCGTTGAACTCGAACTTCAGGGTCTTGGTGGCGGCATCCACGTCCGTGACATTGTGTTTGTTGCGGTACTCGATGATGCCTTTGTAGCGGTCGGTCCAGGCCTTCTTGAACAGCGCGCCTTTGGAGCTCACATCTTCGTTGGCATCCAGAATCAGCACCTTGCTCTTGGGTTTGGCTTTGCTGAAGTACTCGGCCACCTGGCAGGCCCGCTCGTAAGGGCCGGGCGGGCAGCGGTAAGGGGCCAGCGGGATGGTCATGGCGAACACACCGCCGTCGGGCATGGCCATCAGCTGCTGGCGCAGCGTCAGGGTTTGCGCACCGGCCTTCCAGGCGTGCATGACCTGCTCTTTGGCGCCGGGTTTGTTCATGCCGGGCAGCGTTTCCCACATGAAGTCAACGCCGGGCGAAACGATCAGGCGGTCGTAGCTGAGCTCGGTGCCACCCGCCAGCTTGACGGTGCGCTTGTCGGCATCAATGCTGTTGACGCGGTCTTTGACGACCTGCACGCCGTGGCGCTTGGTCAGGTTGTCATAAGGCGTGGTGATGTCGGCCATGGTTTTGCTGCCGCCAATCACCAGATTGGAAATAGGGCAAGACATGAAGTAGTCGTTGGGCTCGACCAGCGTGACCTGGATTTTCTGCCCCGACCACATGCGTATGTACTTGGCAGCAGTGGCACCGGAAAAACCGCCGCCAATGACCACCACTTTGGGGCCGCTTCCACCGCCTACGGTGGCGCACGCTGAAACAAGGCCCGCAGCGCCGAGGACGGTGCCGGTTTGCAAAAAATGACGACGTTGCATGGCTGTAGCTCCTTATTTCTTTTGAGCGGCAAAGTAGCCGGCGATGGCAGTGATTTCGGCGTCCGAATAGCCCTTGGCTATTTGGTGCATCAAGGTGGCAGGTCTGCGGCCGGACTTGAAGTCCAGCATGGTTTTGACCATGCCATCTTTGTCGTAGCCGGCCATAGAAACCATGCCGGGGAGTGCGCGGCCCTCGGTGCCGTGGCAACCCGAGCAAGAAGCCGCCCAGCTGCGCACTTGCACAGGGTCGGCCTGGGCTTGGGCCAGCGGTGACAAAGCGGCC
>JAIPDA010000082.1 GCA_021737905.1 Rhodoferax sp. | reverse complement strand
GTGTCTGGCTCTATGCCCCTCTGTGACCCCAGGCGCTCAACATCGCAAGAATTCCCATGACTGAACACAAGCTGTTGCGATCACTGGATGTGGTTTACCTGGGCTGCATCTGGGTTGCAGGCATTTCGATTCTTTTAATGAGCCTGATCATTCCCTGGGGTGTGTTTGCCCGCTATGTTCTGGGTACCGGCGCACACTGGCCCGAGCCGGTGGCGGTGCTGCTGATGGTGAGTTTTACTTTTCTGGGTGCGGCTGCCAGTTACCGTGCGGGTGCACACATTGCAGTGGGCGTGCTCACCGACCGCTTGCCGTCTGCGATGCGCAGGCAATGTGAATTGCTGGTCGACGTGCTCATGACCATCATCTGTCTTTTTGTGATGGTCTGGGGTACGAAGCTGGTGCTGGAAACCATGGGCCAAACCCTGGGCGACTTACCTTGGCTACCCGTTGGGCTGACCTACCTGCCTTTGCCCGTCGGTAGTTTCATGACGCTGATTTTCGTGCTGGAAAAAGCCTTTTTGGGCTCTCAGAGCCATCGCGCCGTGGTCACCTTTGACCATGAGTCCAAAACTACCATCGTTTCAGAGGTCTGATCATGGACGCACTTGTATTGATTGGCAGTTTTGCCGCGCTCATGTTGCTGGGCATGCCGGTGGCTTACGCGCTAGGCCTGGCGGCCTTGCTGGGTGGGCTCTGGATTGAGCTGCCGCTGGACGCCATCATGATCCAGATCGCCAGTGGCGTGAACAAGTTTTCACTGCTGGCCATCCCCTGTTTTGTGCTGGCCGGCGCCATCATGGCAGAAGGCGGTATGGCGCGCCGGCTGGTGGCTTTTGCCGGCGTGCTGATCGGCTTTGTGCGCGGTGGTTTGTCGCTGGTCAATATTTTGGCCTCCACCTTTTTCGGTGCAATTTCCGGCTCGTCGGTGGCCGACACGGCTTCGATCGGGTCGGTGCTGATTCCTGAAATGGAAAAAAACGGTTACCCGCGCCCATTCGCCACGGCGGTCACGGTCAGTGGTTCGGTTCAGGCCATCTTGATTCCACCCAGCCACAACGCTGTGATTTATTCCATGGCGACTGGCGGTACGGTGTCGGTGGCTGCGCTGTTCATGGCCGGTGTTTTTCCGGGTCTGTTGCTGGGTTTGAGTTTGTCGCTGTATTGCCTTTACGTGGCGCGCAAACGTAACTACCCCAAGGGTCGCGTGATCCCGATGTCTGAGGCGCTGAAAATTTGCCTGGACGCCATGTGGGGCTTGATGACCATGGTCATCATTCTGGGCGGCATCATGAGCGGGGTTTTTACCGCCACCGAGTCGGCCTCTATTGCGGTGGTGTGGGCCTTCTTTGTGACCATGTTCATTTACCGCGACTACCGCTGGAGCGACCTGCCCAAGCTGATGCACCGCACGGTCAAGACGGTGTCGATTGTCATGATCCTGATTGGTTTTGCAGCCAGCTTCGGCTACATCATGACGCTGATGCAGATTCCTTTGAAAATCACTGCGCTGCTGACCACGCTGAGCGATAACCGTTACGTGATCCTGGCCATGATCAACATCATGCTGCTGGTGCTGGGCACTTTGATGGACATGGCGCCTTTGATTTTGATCCTCACGCCGGTCTTGCTGCCCGTGGCCAAGGCCATTGGCATTGACCCCGTGCATTTCGGTATGATCATGATGGTGAACCTGGGCATTGGGCTGATCACGCCGCCTGTGGGTGCGGTGCTTTTTGTCGGCAGTGCGGTGGCCAAGCTTCGAATTGAAGACGTGGTGCGCGCCATGGGCCCCTTCTTTGTGATTTTGCTGGCGGTGCTCGTTATGGTGACTTATTTGCCGGCTATTTCCCTGTGGCTGCCGCGCAGCATGGGACTGTGACGCGCTCGAGTTTGTTTGGCATCAGTCCATGGCCACTGTTTTAGTCACGCACCCGGCCGACCGCCTGAGTGAGTACTTTGGCGACGAGGCGCTGGCGCGTTTGCGGCGCATCGCCCAGGTGCGGCTGAACCCCTCCAATGCCGACCTGTCGGGCCCGGCGCTGGTGCAAGCAGCGCAAGGCTGCCAGCTGATGATCGCTTACCGGCAGACCAGCCTGGATGCCGCCACTTTGCAGGCCATGCCTGAGCTGCTGGCCGTGGTGCGTTGCGCGGTGGACATCCGCACCATCGACGTGCCGGCAGCCAGCAGCCAGGGCATTCTGGTCACGCAGGCCAGTGCCGGTTTCATGGCCTCGGTGTCTGAATGGATTCTGGCGGCCATGATTGACCTGAGTCGCGGCATCAGCCAGGCTGCCGCTATTTACGCTACGGGCCGGCAGCCGGTGCCGCAGATGGGCCGCGAACTGCGGGGTGCCACCCTGGGCGTGATCGGCTACGGCCAGATCAGCCGCTACCTGTGCCCGCTGGCTGCTGCTTTCGGGTTGCGGGTGCTGGTGAATGACCCGTTTTTACCGGCCCATGAGCCCGCTGTGCGCAGCACAGACTTGGCCGATGTGCTGGCGCAGTCGGACTATGTGGTGTGTCTGGCCCCGGCCAATGCAGAGACTGAAAACCTGATGAACGCCGCAGCCTTTGCCCGCATGAAGCCGGGCGCTTTTTTCGTCAATGCATCGCGTGGCAACTTGGTCGACGATGCGGCCTTGCTTGACGCGCTCAACAGCGGCCACCTGGCGGGTGCCGCGCTGGATGTCGGCCGTGCGCCGGACCAGATGCCCAGCCTTGCGCTGGCCACGCATCCGCGGGTGCTGGCTTCGCCGCACATCGGCGGCCTGACACTGCCGGCTATTGAACACCAATCCCTGGAAACCGTGGCGCAGACCGACAGCATTTTGCGCGGGCAAGTGCCTGTCGGCGCCGTGAACGCTGATGCAGCGCATCGGCTGGCCAATTTGAAAACCGCCGCGAGGGTCTGAAGCATGCAGCCACACATGAACACAAGCGCAAAGCCTTCGAGTCCAGCGCGTTTACCATCCGGCGCTTGTGACTGCCATATTCATATTTACGAGCCTGGCTACGCGCTGGCACCAACGGCCACTTTTGTGCCGCCGCCAGCCCCGGTCAAGGCCTACCAGCAGGTTCAACAAGCGCTGGGCTTGTCGCGCGTGATCGTGGTGCAGCCAACGGGCTATGGGTTTGACAATGCCTGTACCGTGGCCGCTTTGAAAACACTGGGTGCTCAGGCGCGCGGCATTGCCGTGGTCAAGCCGGACATCAGCGAGGAAGAATTGCAGCAGCTGCACCAGGCCGGCATACGCGGCGTGCGCTTCATGATGTTGCCCGGCGGTGCGCTGGGCTGGGATCAACTCGAACCCCTGGCTGCGCGCGTCAGGCCCCTGGGCTGGCACATCAATTTTCAGATGGACGGCTGCAACTTCCCGCAGCACGAAGCGCGCTTGCGGGCGCTGCCAACGCCCTTGGTGATAGACCATATCGGCAAATTTCTCAGTCCGGTCACGACGGCGCATGCGGCTTTCCGCGCCATGGGCACATTGCTCGAAAGCGGGCGCGTCTGGATCAAGCTCTCTGCGCCTTATGAAAGCTCGCACGTCGGCCCGCCCGCTTACGGCGATATAGCTGCGCTGGCGTCGGCGCTGGCGAGGGATTTTCCTGAGCGCTGCCTCTGGGCCAGCAACTGGCCGCACCCCAACCGTGTGCCCAGGCCGGACGACCAGGCCATGCTGGACCTGCTGTCCGGCTGGGCACCTGACGCCGCCCTGCGCCAGCGAATTTTGGTAGACAACCCGCAGTCCCTTTACGGCTTTGAAGACTGAGCCGTCAAGTTTTTTATTTTTTACTTTTTAAGGTGATCTATGACCCAGGCCGTTCCTTACCAGTCCTTTCCCAACAGCTTCAAGCGCGACCTGCTGGCCGGT
Organism: Rhodoferax sp.; assembly: GCA_021737905.1. Taxonomy (GTDB): domain Bacteria; phylum Pseudomonadota; class Gammaproteobacteria; order Burkholderiales; family Burkholderiaceae_C; genus Polaromonas. Next base: position 5,293 of record JAIPDA010000082.1, on the reverse strand, counting down.
AAAAAGCTCATCGGCATCTGGTCTTCGCTGGCCAATGAAATCAGCACCGAGGTGCTGGGTGTGGCTGGCTTCGACTGGGTGGTGCTCGACGGTGAACACTCGCCCAACAATGTGCGCACCTTCATCACGCAGATGATGGCGCTCAAGGACAGCCCGACCGCACCCGTCGTGCGCCCTTCATGCAACAGTGCGGTCGAACTCAAGCAGTTGCTGGACGCGGGGTTTTATAACTTCCTGATTCCATTTGTTGAGAGTGCCGAAGAAGCGCGCAGCGCGGTGTCGGCCACGCGCTATCCGCCGCAAGGTGTGCGTGGTGTGTCGGTGTCGCAGCGCAGCAACCGTTACGGCACCGTGCCGGACTACTTCAAGAACGTCAATGACAACATCTGCGTGATGGTGCAGATTGAAAGTATGGCCGGCGTGGCCGCTGTCAAGGAGATCGCGGCCGTCGATGGCGTGGACAGCATCTTTGTGGGTCCCTCTGACCTGGCTGCCGCACTCGGTCATCTGGGCAACCCCGGCCACCCCGAGGTGCAGGCCGTGATTGCCCAGATCTTTGCAGACGCCAAGGCCGCCGGCAAACCCTCCGGCATTTTGGCGCCGCTCGAAGCGCATGCCCGCAAATACCTGGAAATGGGCTGCACCTTCGTGGGCGTGGGCAGTGATCTGGGCGCCTTTCGCGCTGCCACCCAGGCCTTGTGCGACCGTTACCGCGACTGAGTTGCGGCACAACAAATATTCAACTCGGACAACAGACAGGATTTCAAAATGAGCCAATTAGGATTTATCGGCCTGGGCATCATGGGCACGCCCATGGCGGCGCATTTGATCAAGGCCGGCCACACGCTGTTTGTGCACACCCGCAGCAAAGTGCCGGCAGATTTGCTGAGCGCCGGCGCCACTGCGTGCGCCAGCGCCACTGAGGTCGCGCAGCATGCCGACATCATTTTCATGATGTTGCCAGACACCCCCGATGTAGAGAAAGTTTTGTTTGGCGACAAGGGCGTGTGCGCAGGTCTGTCCAAAGGCAAGACGGTGGTCGACATGAGCTCCATCTCGCCGATGGACACCAAGGTGTTTGCCCAGAAAATCAACGCCCTGGGCGCTGACTACCTGGACGCACCGGTTTCCGGTGGCGAGGTGGGCGCCAAGGCCGCCAGCCTGACCATCATGGTGGGCGGTCCTGAGGCGGTGTTCGAGCGCGTCAAGCCGCTGTTTGAACTCATGGGTAAAAACATCACGCTGGTCGGCGGCAATGGTGACGGCCAAACCTGCAAGGTGGCCAACCAGATCATCGTGGCGCTGAACATCGCTGCCGTGGGTGAGGCTCTGCTGTTTGCCAGCAAAGCCGGCGCCGACCCGGCCAAGGTGCGTCAGGCGCTGATGGGTGGCTTTGCTTCTTCACGCATCCTGGAGGTGCATGGCGAGCGCATGATCAAGCGCAGCTTCAACCCGGGCTTTCGCATTGGCCTGCATCAAAAAGATTTGAGCCTGGCCCTCAGCGGTGCCCGTGCCCTGGGCGTGGCTTTGCCGCAAACGGCGGGTGCTGCGCAGCTGATGCAGGTGTGCAGCGCCAACGGCATGCAGGACCTGGACCATTCGGCGCTGGTGCGTGCGCTCGAATTGATGGCCGCGCACGAGCTGGCCAAGGCCTGAGCAAAGCGCTTGAGTGATCAGGCGCTAAGTCGCGAAGAGTAGCGGCAGACTTGCGGGTCAAACCAGGTGTTGGAGAACTCCGCCAGCTCGCCGCTGGCCGTCCATGATTGGCGCACGATAAAACCGCTGACATCGCCGCTGTCAATGCCAAAGGCTTTCACCCGCCAGTCTGGAACAGCGGCGGCTGAGATGTGGTCCTCGACGCGGCTGATCCACACGTTAAAAGCTGTCTGGTAGAACAGGTACATCGAGTCGCCCAGGTTTTTAGCCTTGAGCTTGTCGTGGTGCCGGGCGTCAAACCAGATCTCTTCCAGGGCCACGGGCGTGCTGTTGAGAAAACGTAAACGCCGCACGCGCCAGGCTTCTGGGTGCGCGCTGGCGCCCAGCACCGGCACCTCAGCCGGGCGGGCTACCAGCTTCAAACTCAAAATTTTGGCTGTTGGCAGACCCGGGCCTTCGCGCAGCTCGAGCCGGAAAAATTCATAAATACTTTTGCCACTCTGGCTGCTGCGCACATACGTGCCAGAGCCCTGAATACGCTCGAGCACTTGTTGCTCTTGCAGCAAGGCCAGCGACTTGCGCAAAGTGCCTACCGCCACGCCCAGGGACTCAGCCAGTTCGGCTTCGGTGGGCAAGCGTTCGCCTGTTCGCCAGTGGCCGGCCCGGATTTGCCGCGTGAGCAACTCGGAAATCTGCAGGTAAATAGGAAGGGGCTTGGCCCGCGCAAGTGCATTCATCTTGAGACAATGGTAATGGGATTGCCGGCGCACTTAAATTCATGTACTATTCATGCACTTTTTAAAACCCCCTGGGGAAATTGTTGATGCAAGTTGTACCGATACGGGGGGAGGGCCTGGCTGGCGCTGAAGTCGCTTGGTTTGCACCGCTTTGTTCAGATGACTTTCGCCATCTGGGCGTGCCGCAGGGTGATTTGCGCAGCAGCTGGGAAAACACCAGCCGCATCGTGCAGCACGCTGAGCAGCATGGCTTTCGCAATGTGCTGTGCCCCTCGTCTTACCAGGTGGGGCAGGACACGCTGAGCTTTGTGGCCGCCATGGCGCCGCTGACCTCGCGCATCAATTTTCTGGCAGCCATCCGCTGCGGCGAGATGCACCCCGCCATGCTGGCGCGCACCGTGGCCACCCTGGACCACATGCTCAAGGGCCGGCTGACGCTGAACGTCATTTCCTCCGATTTCCCGGGTGAAAAAGCCGATAGCGACTACCGCTACCAGCGTTCCTGGGAGGTGGTTGAAATCCTCAAACAGGCCTGGACGCAGGATGAGATCAATTACGAAGGCAAGATCTACCAGCTCAAGGGTTTGAGCGCCGACCCGGTCCGGCCTTACCAGCAAAACGGCGGTCCGCTCTTGTACTTTGGCGGCTACAGTCCGCCGGCGCTGGAGCTGTGTGGTGCGCACTGTGATGTGTACCTGATGTGGCCTGAAACCCGCGAGATGCTGGCCCAGCGCATGCGCGATGTGCATGCGCGCGCCGCCCACTACGGCCGCGTGCTGGACTACGGTTTGCGTGTACACATGATCGTGCGCGACACTGAGGCCGAAGCGCGCGAGTACGCCCGCGAACTGGTCTCCAAACTGGACGACGAAAAAGGCCGCGAGATCCGCGCCCGCGCTTTGGACGCCGGCAGCCTGGGTGTGTCCACGCAGGCCCGTAGCCGTGAGATGGCCGACATCGAGGGCTATGTCGAGCCGCATTTGTGGACTGGCGTGGGCCGCGCCCGCAGCGGCTGTGGTGCGGCGCTGGTCGGCAGTGTGGACCAGGTGCTCAGTGAAATTCATGCCTACCAAAAGATGGGCATTCGCGCCTTCATTTTTTCGGGCTATCCGCACCTCGATGAATGTGACATCTTCGGCCGCAAAGTCCTGCCGCAATTGCAAACCTGCTCGCTGGCCCAGGCTTACGGCCGTGTGCCGGCCAGCACCCCCGCCACCCCACTCGGTTTAGGAATTCGCCTGTGAATATGCCCCGTATTGAATTGAACCCCGGCCTGTCGCTCAGCCGGCTGGCTTACGGCGTCTGGCGCCTGTCTGAAGCGGCAGACACTTCTGCGCAAGCCGTCGCCGGCCGGATTCAGGCTTGCCTGGACCAGGGCATCACGACTTTTGACCATGCCGATATTTACGGTGGCTACAGCTGCGAGGCTTTGTTCGGCGCGGCCCTACGTGCCCAGCCGGGCCTGAAGACGCGCATGGAAATCGTGACCAAGTGCGACATCATGCTGCTGTCCGATCAGCGGCCGGACAACCGCGTCAAACACTACGACACCTCCGCCGCCCATGTGCAGGCCAGCGTTGAGCGTTCTTTGCACAATATCGGCGTAGACGCCATTGACCTGCTGTTGATTCACCGGCCCGACCCGCTGATGGACCACCACGCATTGGGTGCCTGTCTGGACAGCTTGATTCAAAGCGGCAAGGTGCGCGCGGCGGGCGTGTCCAACTTCATGCCCTGGGACATGGACTTGCTGCAGTCGGCCATGAAAAACCGCCTGGTGAGCAACCAGATTGAAATCAGTTTGATGCAAACCCGCGGCTTCGTCGATGGACAGATCGCCCATGCCCAGCGCCTGGGTGTACCGGTCATGGCCTGGTCACCGCTGGGCGGTGGTCGTTTGTTCGGTCAAGACGCGGCGGCCTTGCGTTTGCGCCCCGCGCTGCAGCGCCTTGCTAGCGCGCAGGGCGTGGACGAGACCGCGGTGGCCATTGCCTGGCTGCTGCAGCATCCTGCACGCATCATTCCCGTGCTGGGCACCAATGACCCGGCGCGTATTGCGCGCATGCAAGACGCTTTGCGCGTCACGCTGGATCGACAGACCTGGTTTGAGCTGTATTCGCTGGCCAACGGCGCGGAGGTTCCATGAGTCGTGCCTACCGGGATGCCTTGTCCTGCTTTGCCACCGGCGTGACCGTGGTCACTGCACACTATGAAGTGCAGGACTGGGGCATGACCTGCAACTCCTTCAGTTCGGTTTCCTTGGAGCCGCGTCTGGTGCTCTGGAGCATCCGTCAAAGCGCCAGCAGCCGCGCTGCATTTGTCAGCGCTGGCGGCTACACAGTCAGCGTTTTGTCGCATGAGCAGCAAGCACTGGCGCGCCAGTTCTCTACCGGCGACATGGCCCAGCGCTTTGCCGGCGTGAGTGCAGACAGACTCGAGAGCGGTCGCTTGAGGCTCGCTGGCAGCAGCGCCTGGTTTGATTGCGCCTTGATTCAGGTGATCCCTGCAGGCGACCACGACATCCTGCTTGGCGAAGTGCGCGACTTCGGCTGCAGCGTGGAGCCGCCGCTGATTTTTGCGAAGAGCCAGTTTATGCCGGACCGTCAGCTCGCTGCCTGCAGCTGAGTCTGACTTACTTCAGATCTTCCGATCTTCAGATTTTCCAGTCGCCGCTGCGCAAATCAATCGACTGGCCGGTGCGCGCCGACTCCTGCGCAGCCAGGCCCATCACGACGGCGGCCAGTCCGTCTTGCAAACTGACCTCGACCGGTCCCTCGCCCAGCACGGCGGCCCGAAATCGCTGGTGCTGATAAAAGGTGGAGCCGTTGTGGTCACCGGCGGCCAGAGCGGCCGGGTCGACCGGCACTTCGAGCACCACCGGGCCCTTGGGCTCACGCGGG
>JAIPDA010000081.1 GCA_021737905.1 Rhodoferax sp. | reverse complement strand
CGCTGAGCAGGGTCACGCCGGGGCTGATGGCGTTGACGCGCAAATAGGGCGCGCAGCATTGCGCCAGATAACGGATGCTGGCGCCTGAACCCAGCTTGGCCAGCGTGTACGACAGGTAGTCGACGTTGAGGTTTTCCAGCTTCTGGTCGAGCAGCGTCACCACATGGCCGGACTGCTTGCCTGCTGTTTGGCTGTGTTGCGCAAGGTAATGCCGGTGCAGCGCCATGGTCAGCTCGACCGGCGCGATGAAGTTGGTTTGCAGGTGCTGCTCAAAGCGCGCCGGCTCAAAACTGTGGGCGTTGTCGTACGCAAACATGGAAGCGTTGTTAACCAGCAGGTGCAACTCGCCCGTCAGGCGCAGCACCGCGTCTACCAAGCCCCTGCGCTGGGCCGTGTCGGCCAGATCCGCCTGAATGATGAAGGCCGCCGCGGCGCCGGCGCTCAGGCAGTCGTCGCGTGTGCGCGCGGCTTCTTTGTCGCTGCCTTTGAAGTGAATCACCACGGTGTCGCCACGGCCGGCCAGCGCCAGGCAGATCTCCCGCCCCAGGCGCTGGGCGCCGCCGGTCACCAGACTGACACGGCTCATGACAAGCGCCCCGTGGCATTTGGATTCGTTAGCATCTGACTGTCCGTGTTCATGGTCGTGTTCGTTCGAGTGTGGCTGAGCCAGCCCTGATTACAACATCTGGCGAATCTGCACGGTGTCCGGTGTCGGCCCGGCTGGCTTGGGCATTGCTTGTTTTCAAAAACAAGCATTCCAATGTTTTTGTGAATGTAAGAACAGACCGACATGATTGTGTAGCTTTTTGCGGTAAAGTAGGACTTTAGTTGGTATTTCATTTAATTCGCTGTCGAAAGTACCTATGGAAAACAGATTCGTAGCATGGTGGCTGGCTGTTGTTGTTGCATGCATTCCCAGCTGGTCGTTAGCCGCAGACCCTGCCGCTGTTCTGCTGACAGTGACGGGCAATATCCAGCCGGCCAAGAATGCGGCCGGTAAAAAAGTCACCTTCAACTTCAAAGAGCTCAGCGCGCTGCCCGCCACCAGCATCCGCTCCACCACCAACTACGCGGGCAACGCTGAATACACCGGCCCGCTGATGAAAGACGTGCTCGCCAAGGCGGGCATGCCGGCCACGGCCAAGGAGGTCATTTTGGTCGGCCTCGACGGTTACCAGATCCGTGTACCTGTCAGTGACTTCATGAAGTGGGAGGTGGTGCTGGCCCACACCCAGAACGGCAAACGCCTGGAGATTGAAACCAAGGGCCCCTTGCTCGTCATGTACCCGAACGACAAATACCCCAAAGAGTTGCGCAACCACGCCACCAACATCAAGCAGGTCTGGGCGCTGGTGAGCGTCAAGGTTCAGTAGGTCGCCAAAGATGCCAAGCTTGCAGGACAAAGTCGAGCAGAAAAAAATGGGGTTTCTGCTCAAGCAGTCACGCCGTTCAATACGGCTCAAACGCTGGCTCACCGTCAGTGCGGCGAGCTCCATCCTGATTTTGTTTGGCCTGATTGCCTACCAGTTCGCAAGCACCTGGAAGGACTACAACGAACATCTGGGGGCCAGCAGCGCGACTGAAAGCTGGCTCAACCGCAAGCTCATCAGCTACAAAAGCATTGACAGTTACGACATGCTGCTGGCCTTGCGGCGTCTGGAGGCTGCCACCCTGCGCCATTCGGTTGGCAACATGAGCCAGAAGGACCTGTCGGACCAGCGCAAACAAGTCGCCTCCATGTTTGTGCACTTTGCCCCCGGCAGCATCTTCTACAAAGACTTTTTGGTCGACTATCCATCATTCGACTCTGCCTACCAGAGCACCTTCACTTTTTTGAATACGGCGCAAAAGTTCGAAGACAGGCTGCAGACCATCGACGCGGTGCTGGAGAGTGCCGACACCGCGCTGGGCGACTGGATGATGTTCACGCAAGACACGATCCGCGTGGAAATCGAATTGCGTGACGGCATGGAGAACACCATCATTTCTTTCAGGCCGCTGGCTGAGCGCACCTTCTGGATCATCAGCATCTTGCTAAGCCTGTTTGCGGCCGCCTCGCTGGCGGCCATCTATGCCGGCTGGGGCCTGATCAAGGGCGAGCAAAGACGCTTTTCGCGCTTTGAGCTCTTGGTGTCTTCGGTCGGGCACGACCTGCTGAGCCCGCTGCAGGCTATCCAGGGTGCCGGCAGCCTGCTGGCCACCGAGCTGAGCCCGGAAAAACGGCAGCGCTTTGCCGGCATCATCCGGCTGTCCTCGCAAACGCTGGCGCGGCTGGTCGGCGACATTTTGCAGATTTCGCAAGACAAGGCGCTGGACATCCGTCCCCGTGCGGTTCATCTTGAGGACCTGTTCAGCCAGATCTCCAGCGCCTTTGAAGCCAGGGTGGAGGCCAAAGGCCTGGCTTTCCGGCGCAATTTTCAACTGCAAGGGGCCGAGGTGAAAGTGGACCCGGAGCGCCTGTCGCAGTGCGTCGGCAACTTGCTTGACAACGCGCTGCGCTACACCGAGCTGGGCTCAGTCACCCTGCATTGCCGGCTGGACCTGCCCGGTGAAGAGCTCAGCGCCCCGCATCTGATTGTTGAGGTCAGCGATACCGGCCTGGGCATACCGATCGAAGACCAAAGCCGGGTGTTCGAGCCCTTCGAGCAGGTCCAGGCTGTCAAGAAGCAGGGCATGGGGCTGGGCCTGTCGATCGTGCGCAACATCGTGACGGTGATGCATGGCGAGATACGGCTGGAGTCGGTGCATCAGCGCGGCAGCAAGTTCACCATCACGCTGCCGGTTGAGCTGGTGCAAAGCAGCATGGCCGAAGCCGCTGCACCCGTTCCGGCGCCTGTGCCCCAGCCACAGGCTGTACCGGCCAAACAGGGCGGCGCTGCCATTTTGGTGGTCGATGACGATGAACTGATCCGCATCTCTGTGGTCGAGATTCTGCGGGGTGCGGGTTACAGCACGGACGACGCACCCTCCGGCGAAGACGCGCTGACCAAGGTGCTGGCCGGCACTTACCAGGCGGTGGTGACCGACATTCAAATGGGCGGCATGGACGGCTTTGAACTGGCCCAAAGCATCCGCCAGCAAAAGCCGGCCCGGCCTTACCTGATTGCCATGACGGCGCACACCCGCAACCTGGGCAGCGGGCCCAAGGCCGCGATGTTTGATGGGTTTTTGGGCAAGCCGTTTTCTGCTGAAAGCTTGCTTGAGCAGCTGGACAAAGCCCGCGGCCGCGCCGGCGATAGCGTGGCGCTCAGCGTTTAAGACGCCGGTTTTTTAGCGCTTGCTTCAGGGGCCAGAGCCGCCAGCAGGGCGGCCAGCACAATCAGGCCGCCGCCGGCCAGTGTGCGGGTGCTGAACTCGGCCGCATCCAGCCAGGCCGACGAAGCGCTGGCAAACAAAATCTCGGTCAGCATGACCAGCGCCGTGGTGCTGGCGGCCAGCCGCGCCGCGCCGTATTGCAGCGCCATGTTGCCCAACAGAAAGGCCAGGCACAGGCCCAGGGCCGCCGGTACGCCGGCCGGCGCAAAGGCCGGTGCCGGCACAATTTGCGCGCTCATGCCGGCCCAGGCTGCGGCACCGGCCATGATGGCGCCACCGGCGAACATGGCCAGCATGCGCGATTCGGCGGGCGTCTGACCGTGCTTGCGCAGCAACACATTGGTGAGCGCAAAAGCCAGGCCGCCCATCAGTGCCAGCCAGTCAGCGATGCTGGCCGGCACCGGCCACGGCGAGCCGGGTGACTTCAGCACAATCACCACGCCGGCCAGTGCCAACGCCAGACGAAAAAGCGAGCCTGCGGTGGGCTTTTCATTGAGCAGCAGCCAGGCGATGAGCACCGACCAGGCGGGCATCAGGTAAAACAGCAGCACCACGCGCACCACATCGCCCACTGTCACGGCCCAATTGAAGCCGACGTTTGTCAGGCCCGAAGCCACCAGCAGCAGCAAGAGGCCGCGGTGTTGCAGCAAGCCGCGCCAGGCCTGCGGCTTCCATACCCACACGCCAATGGCCGCTACCAGGTAAATCATCACCGTTGACCACAGCGGATGCAGGCCCTTGGCCTGAAGCTCGCGCAAAGGCCACCATGAAATACCCCAGACCAGCGCATTGAGCACCAGTGCCAGCACGGCCAGCGTGGGGCGGCTGGCGCCAGCCTGAGTTGGCTGCATCAGTGGCTCTTGTCGCTGCGGGCGATGCGGAGCAGGTCTTCGACCTCCTCCTTGTGGTGCACGCAGTTGCTTTGGTGCCAGCGTTGGATGATCCACATGAAGCCGGCCACCACGATGCCAAAGGCGGTGATGGCGCCAAAGGCCGACAGGCCCATGCCGGTGGACAGGCTGTAAAAACCACCCAGCGCCAGAATGCAGGCCTGCTCGTTGAAGTTCTGCACGGCGATCGAGCGGCCGGCACCCATCAGGTTGTGGCCGCGGTGCTGCAAAAGCGCGTTCATGGGCACCACCAGAAAGCCGCCCAGGCCGCCCAGCAGAATCAGAAAGGGAGCAGCCACCCAGACGTTGTCAATGAAATTCATCAGGATCACCAGCAGGCCCATGCCGATGCCCAGCGGCATCACGCTGGTGGCCTGGTCCAGCCGCATGCGCATGGAGGCCAGCACCGCACCCACGGCGGTGCCGATGGCCACCACGCCCACCAGTGAGGAGGCCTGCGAGGTGCTGTAGCCCAGGGCGGCAGCGCTCCAGGCCAGCACGATGTAGCGCAAATTACCCGACACACCCCAGAACAGCGTGGTGGTGGCCAGCGAAATCTGGCCCAGCTTGTCGCGCCACAGGGCGGTGTTGCAGCGCCAGAAGTCAGGCAGCAGTTCGAGCTTGTTGCTTGGCATGGGCCGCATTTCGACGCCGGTGCGTGGAATGCGCGTGTTGAACCAGGCAGCCAGTATGTAGACAAAGATCAGGCAGCTGATGGCGGCTTCAGCAGCGGAATCGACGCCGGTCGTGAGAAAGGGTATATCGATCTGCAGGAGCGCGGCAGAAATGTTGGCGCCCACCAGCTGGCCGCCCAGCAGCACACCCAAAATGATGGAAGCAATGGTCAGGCCCTCGATCCAGCCGTTGGCCTTGACCAACTGTGAGGCAGGCAGCAGCTCGGTCAGAATGCCGTACTTGGCAGGCGAGTAAGCGGCAGCGCCCAGGCCCACGATGGCGTAGGCCATCAGCGGGTGCGAGCCGAACAGCATCATCAGGCAACCCACCACCTTGATGGAGTTGCTGATGAACATGACTTGGCCCTTGGGCCGGGCGTCAGCCAAAGCGCCCACAAAGGGCGCCAGCACCACGTAAAACAGCGCAAACATGGGCACCAGCGCGGCCGGTTGCCATTGGGGCGCGCCACTGTTGCGCAGCAACTCCACAGCCACCACAAACAGGGCGTTGTCAGCCAGCGAGCTGAAAAACTGCGCTGCCATGATGGTGTAAAAACCGCGCTTCATAAATGAGGCGCAATCACGGTCGGGGCAGCTTCAGGTAGGGGGGCGGCAGAAAAAAAATAGCAGTTCTCCGTAGCGGTCAGGGTTTATAGCATGCGCGCTGGTGCCAAAATGGCTGCAATGAAAACCTTGACTGTCGCCCCGACCTGGTCTTGGTGATTACCCTTGAGTTTTCTCACATGCCCCGTCCGATTCTGGCAACTGTTCACACTGAGGCGCTGCGCCAGAACTTGCAAGCATTGCAAGTGGCCGCCGGCGACGCGCGTCTATGGGCTGTTGTCAAAGCCAACGCTTACGGCCACGGCATTGAACGGGTGTTCGAAGGTTTGCGGGCAGCCGATGGCTTTGCACTGCTCGATCTCCACGAGGCGCAGCGCCTGCGTGCGTTGGACTGGCGTGGGCCGATCCTGCTGCTCGAAGGCATTTTTGAAGCGCGCGACCTCGAGTTGTGTTCGCGCCTAGGTCTGTGGCACGTCATTCATTGCAATGAACAGATCGACATGCTGGCTGCCCACAAAACGCAGTTGCCGCAGCGCGTGTTCCTCAAAATGAACAGCGGCATGAACCGGCTGGGCTTCAAGCCCGAACGCTTTCGCGCCGCCTGGACGCGGCTGAACGCACTGCCGCAGGTCGACGAGATTTCGCTCATGACGCACTTCAGTGATGCCGACGGGCCGGCCGGCGTTGCCGCGCAGTTTCAGGCCTTTGAGGCGGCGACACACGACCTGCCCGGCGAACGCACTTTGAGCAACAGCGCAGCCCTGTTGCGCCACGCCGAAGCGCTGGCCGAGCGCTCAGACTGGGTGCGCCCCGGCATCGCGGTCTACGGCAGCGCTGCAGATTTTCCGCAGCACAGCGCCGGTCACTGGGGGCTGCAGCCGGCCATGACGCTCAGCTCCAAGCTGATCGCTGTGCAGCAACTGGAAACCGGTGACTCGGTGGGTTACGGCGCCACATTCACGGCAGACCGCGCCATGCGCATTGGCGTGGTGGCCTGCGGTTATGCCGACGGCTACCCGCGCCACAGCGGCACCGGTGCGCCTGTGCTGGTGGACGGGGTGCGCACCCGGCTATTGGGCCGCGTCAGCATGGACATGCTCACCGTCGACTTGAGTCCCGTGCCAAGTGCCGGCATCGGCAGCGAAGTCACGCTCTGGGGCACCTCCGCCAGCGGCGCCGTCTTGCCCATTGACGAAGTGGCCGCAGCCGCAGGCACCGTGAGCTACGAGCTGATGTGCGCCGTGGCCGCCCGCGTGCCTTTTGCGGCCTGAACAGGCCCGCAGCCCGAAGATGGATCCCCGCCTTCGCGAGGATGACGAAAATTGGCGTCGATCTTGCAATTAGCGTGGTTCCTGCAATTAGCGGGGTTCCTGCAATGGCCCGTCATTCCTGCGCAGAGCCTGCCCTCGACCTGATCGGGGGCAGGAATCCATCCCCGCACTCAGCGCTTACGCAGCCCCAGTGCCATCACGGCACCGACCACCAGCAGTGCGCCGGCCACCTGCACAGGCGCAATCGACTGGTCCAGCAGCAGCCAGGCCAACGCCAGCGCAAACACCGGCTCCACGTTCATGATGGCTGAGTTGCCGACCACGCCAAGCTTGGGCAGCAGCGTGAACATGACGGTAAAAGCCGTGCCGTAAAGCAGGCTCAAGGCAGCCAGACCCCACCAGCCGATAGCCGCTTGCGGGAAATGAAAGCCGCCTTGCACGCCCACCAGGCAGAGCGCCATCAGACCGGCCATCGACAAGGTGGTGGCGGTGCGCACGCGGCCGTCAATGTCCGCAGCTTCGTGTTGCGTGATCACCAGCGCCAGGCCGAAAGTGCAGGCGGCCGCCAGCGCAAAGCCCACACCGGCGCCAATGCGTGACCATTGAAGAGACGCACCCAGCCCCGATGCGGCGCCCAGCACGTCCAGCGCCAGCGCCAGCCCTAGCAAAATCACCGGCATGGCCAGCAAGAGGGCGCGCTCCGGTGCCTGCCGGTAAATCACGCGGGCCCACAGCGCCGTCCAGATCGGGTAAGTATTGAAAGCCAGCAGCGCCAGCGCCACGGGCAGACGCGCCACCGACGAATAAAGACACAGGCTTTGCACGCCGATCAAGAGGCCGATGAGCGGCAGCATGCGTTGGTGGCGCGGTGTGAAATGCAGCGGAACGCGCTGCACCCACAGAATTACCGCCAGCACCAGCACGGTCACGCAGCTGCGGAAAACCACCGCCGTGGCGACATCCACGCCGTTGTTGAAAGCCAGGCGGGCGGCCACGTGGTTGGCACCCATCATCAGCGCGATCAGCAGCAAGGTGGCAAAAGCGATGCCGCTCAGGGCGCGTGGGTGGGACATAAGGTGGGGTCGGGTCGGCTGCGGTAGGAGACCAAGCCATTATTGACCGCGCCCATGCCCACCTTGGCGCACAGCGGCCGTTATATTCAGTGCATGGCCAAAGACAAAACTAACTTCACCTGCAGCGAATGCGGAGGCACCAGCCCCAAGTGGCTGGGCAAATGCCCGCACTGCAATGCCTGGAACACGCTCATTGAGGGCGTGGCCGAAAGCGCATCACCAGTTAAAAACCGCTTTGCCTCGCTGGCCAAGGCCTCCGAGCTCACGGCACTGGCCGACATCGAGGCCACCGACATGGCTTACACGCCCACCGGCCATGACGAGCTCGACCGCGTTTTGGGCGGCGGCATTGTTGAAGGCGGCGTGGTGCTCATAGGCGGCGACCCTGGCATCGGCAAATCCACGCTCTTGTTGCAGGCGCTGGACGCACTGCAACGTGCCGGGCAGAAGACGCTCTACGTGACCGGCGAAGAAAGCGGCGCGCAAGTGGCACTGCGCGCGCGAAGGCTGGGGCTGGACGGCTCGCAGGTCCAGGTGCTGGCCGAAATTCAGCTCGAAAAAATCCTCGCCACCTTGAACGCACACGCACCGGCGATTGCCGTCATCGACTCGATCCAGACTGTGTATTCCGATCAGCTGACCTCGGCGCCTGGCTCTGTGGCGCAGGTGCGCGAATGCGCCGCGCACTTGACGCGCGCGGCCAAGGCCAGCGGCGTGTGCATCGTGTTGGTTGGCCATGTCACCAAAGAAGGCGCGCTGGCCGGCCCGCGCGTGCTCGAGCACATGGTCGACACCGTGCTGTACTTTGAAGGCGACACGCATTCGAGCTTCCGGCTGGTGCGCGCCATCAAGAACCGCTTCGGCGCGGTCAACGAGATCGGCGTTTTTGCGATGACCGAAAAAGGCCTCAAGGGCGTCAGCAACCCCAGCGCGATTTTTTTGAGCCAGCACAGCGAGCCGGTGCCCGGCAGCTGCGTGATGGTCACGCTCGAGGGCACGCGCCCGCTGCTGGTCGAGATTCAGGCGCTGGTCGACAGCGGCGGCCCCAGCCCGCGGCGGCTGTCGGTGGGCCTGGACCGTGACCGACTGGCCATGCTGCTGGCCGTGCTGCACCGCCATGCGGGTGTCGCTTGCATGGACCAGGACGTGTTTGTCAACGCGGTGGGCGGCGTGCGCATCAGCGAGCCGGCGGCTGACCTGGCCGTCATGCTGGCCATCACCAGCAGCTTGCGCGGGCGGCCTTTGCCCAAGGGCTTTTTTGCCTTTGGCGAAGTCGGTCTGGCCGGCGAGGTGCGGCCGGCGCCGCGCGGCCAGGAGCGCCTGAAAGAAGCTGCCAAGCTGGGTTTCAGTGTGGCCGTTGTCCCCAAAGCGAACGCGCCTAAAAAACCGATCGAAGGCTTGACGATTCATGCCGTCGAGCGTGTTGAAGAGGCCATGGAAGT